>CAZGMH010000036.1:1656-15140 GCA_964526765.1 uncultured Eubacterium sp. | reverse complement strand
CAAAAAAGGCTATAAAATGGTTTCACAACAGACGATAAGTGAAGGAATATACGAAAATTATGAATCAGTGGGGAGAATTACTGGAATACTGTTTAAATAAAGATTTAGTAAAAATTATTATGAGCAATCCCAGGGAAAAGGGCGGTGTCCGCAAGGTGGAAATCCGCCCGGTTCTGCTAAAGGGAAATCTGTTCTTTCAGGCAAGCGCTTATACGGAAAAGCAGGTACGGCATTATAACCTGTCTGCCGGAGAGGTTTGTGAAAAAACCGCCGGATGGATGGAGAATATGAGACAATTGGAGGCGCTGCATCCGGCGGGAAGGCTGCATGTGCTCATCAGCAAAAAGGGAAAGATGACGGTAAAGCAGTCGAAGTCCGGATGCCCGGTCCCTACGGCGGATTTATCCCACAACCGGCAAAAGAAATATATTCTTGAGCCAACGGTGCGGGTTCCGTTTCTGGTGGATTTGGGAGTACAGACAAAAGAGGGAAAGATTGTACAGGCCCGTTATGATAAGTTCCGCCAGATAAACCGTTTCTTAGAATTTATTGAAGATATCGTTTCAGAGCTTCCAAAAGACAGGGAAACTGTTATGATAGATTTTGGATGTGGAAAATCGTATCTGACATTTGCCATGTATTATTATTTACATGAACTGAAAGGATATGATGTGCGGATCATCGGATTGGATTTGAAGGAGGATGTCATTGCCAATTGTAAGGAACTGGCGGAAAAATATGGATATGAAAAGCTTACATTTCTGGCGGGCGATATCGCCCGATACGACGGTGTGGACAAGGCAGATGTGGTTGTGACGCTGCATGCCTGCGACACGGCGACAGATTATGCGCTTGATAAGGCTGTCCGATGGGGCGCAAAAGTGATATTGTCGGTTCCCTGCTGTCAGCATGAATTAAACAGCCAGATGCAAAATGAACTTTTACAGCCTGTGATGAAATACGGCCTGATAAAAGAACGTATGGCAGCGCTTTTTACCGATGCAATCCGGGCAAACCTGCTGGAGACAGCCGGGTATCAGGTGCAGATATTAGAATTTATCGATATGGAACATACCCCGAAAAATATACTGATCCGTGCGGTAAAAGGGACGAAGAAACAGTCAGATGAGGAATTGAGAGAGCTGATGGATGAACTTCATGTACATCCGACGCTGGCTGCTTTGATGGAAGATGGAAAGGATGCGTCAGATGAATAAGGGAATAAGGAAATTTTTAATTTTGCTCGTTATATTCATTGCGGCTTTATTTGTCTTTTCAAGATTGACCAATCATGAGACGAAAGATTTGACAACGGATATGGCGGAGGCTGCCTTGCCGGTAGTTTATTTTTTGCAGGATGGAAAACAGGTGAATGAACTGCATGGATATGTGAATGAGATGGATGCTGTTTCCATGAGAGATACGATTACGCCTGTGAACGAGGAGGGCGCTTTGTCCGTCCGGGTTGATTCCTGTGGAAAACAGGTAAAAGGCATATCTTTTGAGGTGAGAAGCCTGGATACGACCCGCCTTGTGCAGGAATCGCAGGCGGAGGGCGTCAATGCCGCGGAGGATTCTGTTTCTGCTGAACTTTCCATCCAGGATCTTCTGGAAGCAGGAAAAGAATATCTTCTCATCCTCAAGGTGGAGACCTCCGGCGCTCCGTATTTTTATTATACAAGAATTGTCAGGGACGATAACAGTGATATTTTGGAATGTCTGGATTTTGTAGAGGAATTTCATGAAATTACGATGGATAAGGAGCGGCAGTCTGAGCTGGCTTCCTATATGGAGCCGTCCTCCCAGGGGGATAATACGACGCTTCAGAAAGTAACGATTAACAGCAGCCTGTCCCAGGCGTGCTGGGGAGATTTTGAGGGAAAAGAAGTGACGGAGCCGGTAGCTTCCATCAAAGAGCTGAACGATTCCTATAACGTAATCCTGCTGAATTATATACTTTCTTCTGTGGGCGAGGATGGCGAGTCTGAATATTATAATGTTGAGGAATATTATCGTGTCCGGGCAGGCGCCCAGAAGGTATATCTGCTCAGCTTTGAACGCACGATGGAAGAAATTTTCCGGGGCGAGGGCGATCATATCCAGGGAGAAAGCATTGAGCTTGGCATCCGGAGTTCAGATGTGGATTTTAAAGCAAATGAGACAGGAAATATTATCTGTTTTGTCCAGCAGGGGGAACTCTGGAGCTATAACCTGAATGAGAATGAACTTACAGAGGTGTTCAGTTTCCGCAGTATGGAAGGCATGGATGTCCGGGAGAATTATGATGAACATGACATTCGGATCATCCGGGCGGATGAGACGGGAAGTATTGACTTTATTATTTACGGATACATGAACAGGGGAGATCATGAAGGGCAGGTAGGAATTAGTGTCTGCCATTATGACAGCGTTACAAATACGGTTGAGGAGCAGCTATTTCTGCCCACCAATATTTCTTACCAGATGGTAAAGGAAGAAATTGGAAGGTTAATGTATATTTCAGACGGCGGGATGTTTTATCTGACAATGGGAGATCAGGTACATCAGATCAATCTGGATACGATGGAGGATGAGGTATTTATCTCAGGACTTGTGAGCGGATCCTACGTAAGTTCTGACAATGGGAGATATCTGGCATGGACGGAAAGCGCCGAAAATACGGCAAAAATAATGCATTTGACAGATTTGGAGACCGGAGCGTCCTATGATGTGGAAGCGGATGAGGGCTGCCTGATAAAGCCGCTGGGCTTTATCGGAACGGATTGTATTTATGGACAGGCGGAGGAATCGGACATCATCAGTTTGAATTCCGGGAAATCATCTCTGGCATTGAAGCAGGTTTTGATTATGGATTCGGTGGACAGCGCGCACAGTATTTTGAAAAATTATGAGAATCCGGGGACTTATGTGACGGATATTACAATTCAGGATGGAAGCATTTATCTGAACCGGGTGGTAAAAAGCGGCAGTACCTATGTTGAGACCTCCCAGGATACCATTATGAACCGGGATATGCAGGATGAAGAAGTCGTATATGTATCGGAGAAAACATCAGAAAGAAAGCAGAGAGAAGTGATTTTACAGCTTTCCTCGACTGTCCCGGCAGCGGCTCCGAAGCTGCTTATTCCAAAACAAATTCTGGCGGAAGAATCCACGACGCTGGAATTGAAAGGAACAAGAACGGCAAATGCTTACTATGTGTATGCAAAGGGAAAGGTGCTGTTTGCCTCCAATGATGTGGCGGAAGCGATTCAGAATGCCGATGAAAACAGGGGCGTTGTGATTGGTGAAAATCAGACCTATATCTGGAAACGGGGGAAAAAGCAGTCGCAGCAGCCGCTGACTATCAGCGAGCCGGAGGGCGGTACATCATCTGCCCGGGCGTTATCCGCAATGCTCGATGCGGCGGGAACGGGTGCGGATGTGGATGCACTGCAAAGTTCCGGGAAATCCCCGTATGAGATACTGCAGGAGACAGTGCAGGACCGCCATGTTTATGATCTCACCGGATGCAGTATGGAGCAGGCGCTTTATTTTGTCGGGATCGGTATGCCTGTTTATGCGGGATATTCAGACGGCAGCGCGGTTCTTCTCACCGGATATGATGATAATTACGTCTGGATATACGATACGGCGGCCCAAAAGGCATCTTCAAGACTGATTACGGGTGCATCGGAACAGTTTGAAGAAAACGGAAATATATTTTATGTAATAGGCGAGTAAGAAAGCCCGCCTGACTGCAATTAATTATAGTAAATGACTAATGCCGTTTCCTATAATATGATAAATATAAAGTCCGGCCCTGTCATTGAAGGCAGAACCGGACTTTATGTTTGTAACATTTATTGTCTGTCCGGCGGTACTTACATTTCGTGTGCCGGATCAGCTTTTTTCGCACAGTTCAAGAGAAATTTGTAGCGCATCTGGGCGGATTGCAGTTGATAGATATAACAGTCAATCAGATCCGGCTCCAGTGCATGTTCGAAGTTTGTGTAGGCACAATCCAAATCCAGCTTGGCAAGACGGATAGCGTCTGCGATTGTGAGTTCGGAGTTTTCCTGCCGGGAATTTGAAAATTTTTTCACCATTTTGCTGCACCTCTTCATTTTTATTCTGATATCAGTATAATCTTATGCGAGGAAATCTATACAAAATTAGCATAAAATTCCACAAAAATAATATATTACAACAACAGGAAAAAGGAGAAAAAGCTGTTGGAGACAAAATATGGAATTGTAATAATCGCGGGAGTATGCCTTTTGATTCTCGTGATAGGAATTTTGAAGAAAAAAGCCGAAATTTTGTTGAATTTTGCGGCTCGTATGGTGGTATGTTCCATCTGCGCTTATTTTCTTAATTCATTTTTTGCATCCAGGGGAATCGATGTGGCAATCGGCGTGAATTTATTGAGCGCTTTGACATTCGGAACCCTTGGTTTATGCGGGATGGCGGCGCTTTATGGGATTTTGTTTCTGCAACTGTTGTGAATTGTGCACAATGCCCGAAATGGGGTGAAATTTTCCTCTGGACAGCCTGCTGAAATCGTTTTATAATCGGTTTCACAAAGGAGGTGAGGTCTTATGGCAGACCCTTAAATACATGTATCACAGCGGGGATTTTGCTCATTGCAGTTTCTATGGATTTTTCTTTTTACAAGATCAGAAATGCATTGATTCTTGTCGGAATCGCGGCGGGAATTGTGCTCTGGATTCCATTTGTATCTGTGCAAAGCGGCGGGAATCTGCTGACGGGAATTCTGTTACCGGTTCTGATTTGCTGGATACCATTTCGGATGCATGCGCTGGGCGCAGGCGACATCAAATTATTCTCAGTGATAGGCTGTCTGAACGGCGGCAGAGATGTAATCTATTGTATCATTTTTTCTTTCCTGCTTGCAGCGGGAATCTCTCTCGGCAAATTGCTGAGTCACAGACAACTGATACCAGGTCTGTTAAAGTGTTTTCAATATTTTCAGGAAATTATGATGGAGGGAAAAATCGTACCCTATCCCGGCAGAAATGAGACTGGGCACCAGATTCATTTCTCAGTGGCGATTCTTTTCGGGTACCTGACTCTTTTGGGGGTGGAAGTGTGCAAATCTATGCCATTGTTTTAGGCGGTCTTGAGAGCAGTTATATGAGAAAGCTGGCGCTCTGTCTGAAAACCCGGATGCCTGTTTGGGTGCAGGTTCAGATTACGGAAAAAGAGCAAATGCAGCCGGATTTTGCTCATGACGTTTCAAAGATGTGGATTGGCTCGGAAGAATTTATCCGGTCGCTGTCCGGGTCTGACCTGTGCAAAAATGCAATTATTCTTTCAGAGGATGAGATGGAGGATGAATCGCATATATTTCGATACCAATCCTGCGAAAAATTATATAGAGGAATCTGGCGGAGATGCCGGCAGGCATATCATTTGCCGTCAGCGGGAAATGCGGGAAGGAGGCAGAAATGGCTTGTAGTGACAACAGATGATTCTGTGGGAGACCTGCTGGCTTTTTCGATGACCTGTGCGCAAATTCTCGGAGAAAGAGAGCGGGTTTTATATGTAAATTTATCGGAGTGCTGCGGTATGGAGGAAGTGTTTTCTTTGGAGCGGGATGTGGATTTGGAGGAATTATTTCTGGAATTGCAAAGAAGTCAGGAAATGCAGATAGAAAATTTTTGCGGGAGAATCGGAAATACGGACTATCTGATGCCGGCCACAAATCCAATGATTCTGCATGAAATACGTGCGGAGGACATGGAACGTTTTTTGAATATTATTCAAAATGCGCCGCAGTATAAGAGCATAGTTTTTGCCATGGGCAATACGCTGTGCGGGTGTGACCGGATTTTTGCTATGGCGGAGAGAATCTTTCATCTGACCGGGAGAGGCGCCGTAAACAACTGTGTGAAAAATATGTGGCTGGGATTTATCCGGCAGTGCAGACAGGAGCAGGAGGATAAAATGATAGAGCTGATTCCGGCGCCGGACACTTTTGAAGGCAGTACGGGATTTCAGCTGATTGATGAATGGACAGACGGGGAATGGGGAAGGATTGCCAGAAAATATCTGAAAGACGGAAGGGAGGAAGCAGATGGAAACACAGTGGCAGGAAATTAAGAAGCGTCTGCTGGAAGAGATTGATTTGTCACAGGATATCTCAGACGGGGAACTGCAGCGGATGATTCAAAAGGCGGTCAGCCGGTATGGCAGAGGGCATCTTTTGTCCCTTTCCCAGAGGGCAGCATTTGAGCGTCAGATTTTTAACTCTTTTCGAAAACTGGACATCCTTCAGGAGCTGCTTGACGACCCGGAAGTCACGGAGATTATGGTGAATGGCCCGAAACATATTTTTTATGAAAAGATGGGGCGCATATACCCCTGGGATAAGGGAGAACTTTCGGAAGAAAAACTGGCGGATATGATACAGCAGATTGTGGGGAGCGCAAACCGGACCGTAAATGAGGCGTCTCCGATTGTGGATACCCGGCTGGCGGACGGCTCCCGTGTGAATGTAGTGTTGTCGCCAATATCCATTGACGGTTCGAGCATTTCCATACGAAAATTTTCCAATACGCCGATGACGCTGAGACGGTTGGTGGAACTGGAATCCATATCTCAGGAAGCGGCAGGGATGTTGATTTTGCTCGTTAAGGCAGGATATAACATTTTTGTGTCGGGCGGAACCGGATCAGGGAAAACCACATTTTTAAATGCCCTGTCAGAGCACATTCCGGGAGAACAGAGAGTTGTTACGATTGAGGATTCTGCGGAGCTGCAAATGAAAAGTATTCAAAATCTGGTGCGTCTCGAAACGAGAAATGCAAATGTAAATGGAGCGGAGGCGGTTACTATCCGGGATTTGATCCGTACAGCGCTGCGGATGCGGCCGGACCGGATTATTGTGGGTGAAGTGCGGGGAGCAGAGACGCTGGACATGCTGCAGGCAATGAACACCGGACATGACGGAAGCTTAAGTACCGGACATGCCAACAGCAGCGAAGATATGCTGAACCGTTTGGAGACAATGATCCTCATGGGAATGGAGCTTCCGATAGAGGCTATCCGCAGACAGATTGCGTCAGGAATTGATATTCTGGTTCATCTCGGGCGGATGAGGGACCGCACACGAAAAGTGCTGCAAATTTCAGAGTTGGCCGGGATCAGGGACGGACAGATACGGCTTCATACATTATATCGTTTTCAGGAGAAAGAAGAAAGAGAGGGACGGATAAGTGGCATATGGGAAAAAAAGGGAGAGCTGCTTGGACGCCGGAAACTGCAGGCGGAGGGTATGGAGGAGGCGTTTGAAAAGCTGTGCAGACAAACAGATATGTGATTACAACTGCTTTCGGTTAAGCGGAAAACAGTTTGCGCTGGGATTGTTGGAAGGTTTGATTTTGTGCGCAGGAGCGGCGTTTTTATTTTACCGTTCACCGTTAGGAATGGCGTTGGCAGGGATTTTAGTGCCGCTGTATCTGCACAAGAAAAAAATAAGGTATACACAGGAGAGAAAGAGGCGGCTTTTACAACATTTTAAATCCGGTATGCAGGCTGTATCCGGAGCGCTGGCGGCGGGATATTCAATGGAAAATGCATGGAGGAATGCAGAAGTTGATTTAAAAAAGCTGTATGGAGAAAGTTCGGAGTTTTATCAGGAACTTAGCCGCATGAATCAGAAAATACGGATGAATGAACCGTTAGAGAAGGTATTGGCAGAGTTTGCACTGCGAAGCGGGAGCGAGGACATCTGCAATTTCGCAGAAATTTTCCGTTATGCGAAAAGAAGCGGGGGAAATATTACGGCGATTATACGGATTACAATTGAGCGGATGCAGGAGAAGGCAGATATTATGGCAGAAATTGAGAATGCTGTAGCGGCAAAAAAGGCGGAACAGAAGATGATGAATATTATGCTGCCGGGAATTTTGGCGTTTGTCACGTTCAGTTCCCCGGAATATGTCAGCGTTCTTTATGGCACGCCTTTGGGAGTTGTGGTGATGAGTATTTGCCTTGCAGGTTATCTGGCTGCCTGCCAATGGTCCGAAAAACTGACAAATATTTCGGTCTGACCCGCTGCCATACAAAGCGGGGGTGAGGGCGATGAAAAAAACAGATAATAAAAAGCAGAAAGTGAAAAAACGGACAATAAAAAAGCAGATAATGAAAAGCAGATAATAAAAAAGCAGGCGAATCATGAAAAAGCAGATAATAAAGAAACAGATAACGAAAATTCGCAAACATGAAAAGACGCTGATTGTGATAACGGTATTTTGTTTGCTGGCAGCCGGTATGTTTGCGAGGGATTATTTGAGTGAAGAAGAAAATTCTGCCGGGGTTACACGGCAGGAGGAGGGAAGCGGCGGACAAAGCCAGACATTTTTCTACCGGATTGACGGCGGGGAGGAACAGGAAATCACATTGGAGATCGGTGCGCTGGAACGTTCCGGGGAAGCTGCAGAAGATTTGCTTTTACAGGCGGCGGAAGAATGGGAAGAACAGTTTCTTGGAGAAAATAAATCGGAGAACGAAATTTGTGAACCGCTTTCTTTGCCGAAACAGCTTTGTGACGGGTTGGTTACAGTTTCTTATGAGAGCAGCGATTACAGTATTCTGGATTCGGATGGGACAATCTATCAGCAGGATATCACAGAGGATGGAGTGTTAGTGGAACTGACTGCGGAATTTACATATGCCGGTTATTCCCGCCGGGAGAGCCGGTGGCTGAACGTGATTTTGCCCCCGGAGGACAGCCCGGACCGGATTGCTTTGCAGTTGCAGAAAAAGCTGTTTGAGATAGAGGAAAATACCCGCCAGAATCAGACTTTTTTACTCCCAACTGATGTCGAAGGGCACAAGATTTTGTGGAAATCCCAAAAGGAGCCGCAATGGATGTATTTTCTTCTGCTCGGTGTGGTATCTGCTCTGTGCCTGGAATTGAGGATGAGGGAAGAAAAGCGGAAAAACCAGAAGAAACGGGAGGATTGCCTGATATTTGAATATCCGCAGATGGTCGAACAGGTTTCTTTGCTGCTCGGAAGCGGTATGACGATTCGCAGCGCGTGGGAGAGGATACTTCTCACGGATCAGAAAATGCGCAGGGAGACAAGACAGAAAATGCGGTTGTTCATTGAGGAAATGTGGATTACCTACCGGGAAATCTCAAAGGGATGCGGAGAACGGGAGGCATATGAAAGGTTTGGCGCCCGCATTGGGCTGATTCCTTATCGGCGTTTTGCGGGAATATTGTCTCAAAATCTGTCCAAAGGGACGAGGGACGTGCAAAAGCTTTTACAGGAGGAAGCCAGAGAAGCTTTGGAGATGAGAAAAAATCATGCCCGCAGGCTGGGAGAAGAAGCGGGAACAAAACTTTTGTTTCCGATGCTGTTGATGTTTGGCCTGATTTTGCTGGTGCTTTTGATGCCCGCGGTTCAGAATTTCTGAAAAATCTGAGAAAAAGGGAGGAAAAGAAAAATGAGAGAATTTGAACGATTATGTTATGAGGAATCCGGAGTCGGCGTTGTGGAGGTCATTTTAATACTCGTTGTTATCGTAGGGCTCATTCTGATTTTTAAGAAGCAGCTTACCAACCTGATTAATAAGGCATTCACAAATATTAATAATAATGCAGGTACGCTTTGATGAGGCAGAAGGGAAGTATTACGGTGTTTCTGGCGCTGTTAATGGGCTGCCTTTTATCCTGCCTGTTTGCCTTTTTGGAGGCTGCCCGTGTGAGCGGATTAAAGGCAAATGTCCAAATGTGTACCATGCAGGCAGGGGACGGTCTGGCAGCCTCCTATCAGCGCACTTTATGGGAGGATTATCATCTGATGTTTTGGGAAGGGCAGGAAAGTGATTTCCCGGAATTGGCGCAGGCAGGAAGTGTTCAGCAGGAAATTGTTGAGGGAAACTGGGAACGATATGGGTTTGCCGGCAGAAATTTTTATGTTTTTCCCGTCCATTTGAAAAATGTGACTGTGACGGGTTATCAGCTTGCTACGGATGGCGGGGGAAAACCGTTTCAGATACAGGCGGCGGAAGTGATGAAACAGCAGGTGGCGGAGGAAACGGTAAAGGAAATCATTGAATGGGTATCCCAGGCCGGGGACAGTCAGGATGAAGCGCAGGCGGTCCGGCAGGAGGAAGCGGCAATAGAAGCGCTGGATAATTTACAGAAAAAAACAGATAGTTCCGGGGCAGCCGGTTCAGGTGCAAATTCCTCCGTGCCGTCAGACAATCTTCCTGCGGCAGTTTCGAAGAATGGGGAACAGACGGTATCTGAAAATCCGATACAGTGGCTTAAGGATGTCAGAAAAAATGGAATTTATTCTTTTTTGATGCCGCAGGAGGATGTCTCTGTCAAGAAAATAGATTTGAGTGACAGCGTGGGCAGACGAACGCTTAAAGAAGGAACAATCACGGAAATGGAACAGACAGATGTATCCGATAAAATGTTGTTCCGCCTGTATCTGGCGTCCTGCTTTCAGGATGTGACAGCAGAGGGAGAAGATCATGCGCTGGATTATGAGATAGAATATCTGATTGCCGGAAAAGCTTCCGATAAGGGAAACCTGACAGCGGTGATCAACCGTCTGCTGCTGCTTCGGGAGGCGGCAAACCTGGCTTATTTGGAATCCAATCCTCAGAAACAGCAGGAAGCGCTTGCCATTGCAGCCGTACTTACATCGGCGGCCGCACAGCCGGAATTAGCGGAACCGGTAAAGCATGGAATTTTAGCTGCATGGGCGTATGCGGAAGCTTTGAGTGATGTAAGAATTTTACTGGACGGGGGAAAGGTGTCTTTGATTAAGACGGAGGAACAGTGGCATACACAGTTAAATCATTTGTCGTCCTCCGTTATGGAAAACGGAGGCAAACAGCAGCAAAAGGGGTTGTCTTATGAAGGGTATATGCAAATCCTGTTGTGGTCGGTTTCAGATAAAAAGCTGTCCGAGAGGGCAATGACCCTGATTGAAAAGGATACGGGAGTAAAAATGGATTGTATGGTATACAGGATGAATTGCAGTTACGAGTATGAAGCATCTGCATTGTTCTGGAAATTTGTATATCCCGAAAATACTTCCTTTTCAAACTATTGCTTTACGGATGAAGCAGCCGTGGAATATTTTTTCAATCAGTAAAGGAGGCGGACATATTACAGTGCTTTTGCATAAAAATGGCTATTATAAATTAAAATTCAAAAAATCTCTCTCTATGAATCCATGGATTTCAGGTAAATTCATAACTCACATCCCCAATAAAAAGCATTATGCAAAAGCGCTGCAATGTGTCCGCGTGTCCGGAAGCTTCACTGTGGAAGCGGCATTCGCAGTCCCCATCTTTTTGTTTGCAGTAGTCGTTTTCCTTGGATTATTTTTGATGATGCTGGTCCAGATTCAGGTGACAGGAGCGCTTCAATATGCATCCCGTGTGGTTGCCGCTTCCTGTCAGGATATAGAGGAGGAAACACAGGACTTTGCGTATCTGATAAAAAGCAGGGTCCTATTTCAGGAGTATTTGACGGAACATGGCTGCAAAGATGCTGTGATTGAGGGCGGTATGGCGGGGATTTCGCTGCTTGGAAGTGATTTTTCCGGTGAATATATTACGCTGAGGGCTTCTTATTGTGTAAATCTTCCTGTTTCTTTTTGGAATTTCAGAGAACTGCCGGTACAGCAATGTGTGAAAAGCCGCAAATGGACAGGGATGGAAACGGGAACCGGGGATGCCGGGGAAGGATATGTCTATGTGACGCCGAGCGGAAGCGCTTATCACAGCAGCACGTCGTGCAGTTATCTGGATTTGTCTATACGCAGTATTTCCGTTTCCCAAATTGACACATTGCGCAGCCGCAGCGGAAGCATTTACTATCCCTGCAGTTGTTACCGGCAGGGGGCGGGTTCGGTTTATATCACGGACTATGGAACAAAATATCACAGTAATCTGGGGTGCTCCGGCTTAAAGAGGACCATTTACCGGATAAAGCTGGAGGAGGTGGGTTCCAGACATCCATGTGCAAAATGTTATGGAGGGACATAAAATTTGATTCAGAAATGTATGCTGTTGGGAATGCTGTTTTTGATGGCGGAAAAAGATATCAGAACCAGGGAATTGCCGGTGATTTATTTTGTGATATCCGGCGCGGCGGGAATGGGAATTTTTCTATGGAGACAGCCGTTTTCAGTGGAAAATTTGCTGGGCGGAATTGCAGTGGGGGGATTTTTGCTGTTATGCTCGTTTATCAGCAGGGAGGGAATTGGAAAAGGAGATGGGTACCTCTTTTGTATCACAGGTATTTTTCTGGGATTTTGGGAGAATTTGCTTTTACTGCTTTCGGCATTGGTATTGTCGGCGTTAGGGGCGTTCCTGTTGTTGGCAGTCAAACACTGCGGACGGCGCTTTCAGATACCCTTTGTGCCCTTTGTGCTGGCGGCGAATGTACTTTTGCTGATGAGATAGGAGGGGAAACAGGGAAAATGTACATTATGAAAAAGACGGTAAAAGGTATCTTTACGGTGGAAGCGGCCTTTTTGTTTCCCGTCGTCATATTGCTTACCGTGTTCTGTTTGCAGACGGCAATAGCCCTGTACGGAGAAGTGGCGGAGGCTTCCGAAGATGTTTCCGCGTTGCGTGAGCTTGATTGTTTTGAGGTTTTTTGGCGGGATATGCAAATAGACAAGGTAAAAGAAGCGGTTTTCCGGGAGTAGAAAATTTGTCAGAAAAATTGTCAGAGAAATTATCAGGAAAAATTATCAGGAGAATTTATCGGAAAAATTATTGAAGGAGATATTATCGGAGAATATTACCAGGGGAAATTATCGGAGGGGATTATGGATGAAAATGGAATACCTTAGAACGGCAAAGCACAGTTATATGATTATCCGGGAAGCTGATTTTGCCTTTGAAAATTATGAGGTACAGATGATATTGCATAATGAGATTTCCAGTCTTTTGCAGATGCAGATTATTATAGGAGACGGAAAAATTGAATATTGGTATGAGGTAACCGGAATGCAGTCTTTGGAAAAGCAGTTTGAGATTATGCCTTTGGATGAGGGCAGGATTCGTATGCTGCTTCAAAGTCTTTGCAATATGAAAATGCAGATGGAAGATTATATGTTGGAGGATGGCAATATTGATTTTTCTTCTGCCAGAATTTTCTATGATAAAAACAGCGGGCAAATGCGTTTTTGTTATATTCCCGGCTATGCGCAGACAAATCCGGCGGGAATACGCGGTCTGCTGGAGGAAGTTTTACAGCATTTAGACCACACGGACAGCCAGGCTGTCCGCATCGGTTATGAAATGTACGAAAGCTGTATCCAATCGGGATTCCTGGTTTCAGACTGCCGGAAATGCCTGGGGATTCATGAAAGCGGGTCAGCCCATGTACAGATGAAGGAGCAGGATGGAAATACTTCGGAAGATGTTGAAAATGAATTATCGGAAGATGTCAAAGACATGAAAAAGAATGAAAACCCCGGAAAGAATAAAAGCCC
>CAZGMH010000036.1:0-1556 GCA_964526765.1 uncultured Eubacterium sp. | reverse complement strand
GATCAGATTTTCGAAGAAGAACGGATATGCGATTTTGTGGCGGAGAGAGTGGATGGCTGGAATGAGACAGTATGCTTTTCGGAAAGCCAGAAAAAAAGAGTGTGGGAATTATCCTATCAGGGAGATGGGATAGAAGAAAATTTGAGGCTGGAAAAGCTTCCCTTTGTAATCGGAAAAGACGAAGGGCGGGTTGACGGAGTTTTGTACGCCCAAACCGTAAGCCGTATCCATGCACGGATTTCGGGGGAGGAGGAGCGCCTTTATCTGGAGGATTATAATTCCACAAACGGTACATATCTGAATGGGAGATTGATTCCGATGAATACGCCGGTAGAGCTGCACCGAGGAGATCATATTATATTTGCGACGGAGGAATATGTATTGATTGACAGATTCGTTCCAAAGTGTTAAGGTTTAAAAATCTTAAAACGACAGGGAATGATTTTGATGAGAGAGCGGGATTTGGCATATCACTATTTGACTCCGGTCAATACAACGATTGTGATTATAAATATAATAATATTTTTTGTGTTGGATATTATGGGAAATGTAACAGATGCGTCTTTTATGTTTGCGCATGGGGCAATGTATCCTCCGGCGGTGATGCAGGCTGGACAGTGGTATCGTCTGCTGACCTCGGCATTTTTACATTTTGGATTTCCACATCTGGTCAATAACATGATAATGCTCATCTGCCTTGGAAGTTATCTGGAACGGGCTCTGGGCAGCATAAAATATGTGATATTTTATCTGGCTGTTTCGGTGGGCAGCAGTCTGGTATCTTTGGGGCATATGGTTTATACGGGAGATATTGCTGTGTCCGCAGGAGCTTCCGGCGCTATTTTCGGCGTGATTGGCGCACTGCTCTATCTGGTAGTCAGCAATAAAGGGCGTTTTGAGGACCTGACGATGAAAAGATTTCTGATTATGATTGGCTTGTCCCTGTATTACGGTTTTACTTCCTCAGGAGTGGATAATGCAGCCCATGTAGGAGGACTTGCGGTGGGCTTTTTAGCAGGTATATTGTTGTACCGGAAAAAGAATCATTATCAGCGTTATCGCAAAAGGATGAATTGATTTTTTGGACAATTTTTTTTATACTGGTGAAAAAGGAGGAAAAACGGATATGAGAGATGACAATTGTATTTTTTGTAAACTGGCAAATGGGGATATCCCGACAAATGTAATATATGAAGATGAACTGTTTACCGTTATTATGGATGCAAGTCCTGCGACAAAGGGACATGCCCTGATTCTGCCGAAGGAACATGCGGCAAATATTTATGAGCTTTCGGAGGAAACGGCATCAAAAGTATTTGTGCTGGCAAAAAAACTGGCAGCGAAGATGACGGATACCTTAAAGTGCGACGGTTTTAATATTGTTCAGAATAACGGTGAAGTGGCGGGACAAACTGTATTTCATTTCCATATGCACCTGATTCCGCGTTATGTCGGTGACGGAAACGAAGATAAAATTTGCTGGAATCATGTGGATATCAGCAGCGAAGAAATTACAGAAATCTGCGAAAAACTCAAGGTCAGTGAATTATAAAGTA
>CAZGMH010000035.1:0-15266 GCA_964526765.1 uncultured Eubacterium sp. | reverse complement strand
CATTTTATGGGATATTTGTAAAATCCATGCAAAAAATTGCAAATTTACCGGTAGACATCCGAAGCGGATTATATTTCTTCCTTCAGCCAGGTAATAACCTGATGTATTTTCTCTTTCTGTTCCTCTGAAGCGTCTGTCAGGGTACAAACGTCCGCATCCTCCATATCGAACCGTTTCCCGACCAGAAGCTTCTTCAGAAGCGCCGGCAATTCCACATCCAATGCATCCGTGTAAACCTCCAGATCCCGAATGTACATTTCCTCCAGATTTTCGCCTATCTGCACCTCTCCCCAATCAAATTTGTGTTCCAGCGAAATTTTACATCCCGGCGTTTTCCCATAACGCCATTCCCAGGAGGAAAAATCCTCATAAATTTCTAACAGTTCATCCCGGTTCAGCTCTTTTTGGCTCATTTTGGTATACTCGCCGTAACATTCCCCAAACCCGCTTTCCAGGGCTTTACACATATCCCTAACGGTTACATCCGGGTTTAACTCCCTCAGATTACATACCCTGGAATGAATCGACTCTACGCCCTTCATTTTCATTTTTGCCCTGGACGGGGTCAGTATTTCAGCCATCCGTTTTGTATCCACATCAACCATGATCGTCCCGTGATGGACACAAAACCTCGAAGACCTGGAAAATGCATTTCCGGAGAATTTATGACCAGCCTCAGTCATTATGTCATTTCTTCCGGAAAGGCAGGTCTTTATTCCGAATCTTTCGCAGGCATCCTGTATCACTCCCATCTGACGCTTCAAATCGTACATCTCAGGCGATGCGGCAAAAGTAAAACACAGATTTCCCAAATCATGGTAAACCGCGCCCCCGCCTGTCGTCCGCCTTGCCAGACATCCGCCGTTGTCCTCCAGTTCATAGGCCCTGCACTCGCGCATCGGATTCTGGTTCCTGCCGATAAACACCGCCTCCCGGTTCTGCCATAAATAAAACACAACGTCTGATTTTTCAATATGGTCTGCCAGATACTTTTCAACGGATTGGTTCCACCACGGATTGTCACTTTTTGACTGATAAAAAGAAATACTCATCTACACTCTCCTCCTCATGCGCCAGACAGGGTACTGTCAAATCTGAAACAATGCCTCCCGTATTACCTCACCCACAGTCGGATGGGGAAATACCAGTTCTTTGAGATGATCGATCGGCATTTCCGTTTCGATCATTAATGACAGACCGTAAATCATCTCAGATGCATAACTTCCTATTATGTGTGCGCCGATCAGACAATTTCGTTTTGTATCCACCACCAGCTTACAGAATCCGTTTCCGTTATTCACTTCCGCCACATATCGTCCGGCTGTACGCATGGATGTGGTGACTGTCTTCACCGGATACCCCTTCTCTGCGGCGCTCTCTTCTGTTTCACCCACACACGCCGCTTCCGGCTCCGTATAAATCACGGAGGGAACCGCATGGTAACGCATAAAATCCTTTTTTCCGAGAATATGGTTGACAGCCACTTCCGCTTCACGGTACGCCGTATGTGCCAGCATCATTTTCCCGTTGATATCCCCGACCGCATAAACTCCGGGTATATTTGTCTGCAAATGCCCGTCCGTAACGACAGCCCCGCGTTCCATGTACACTCCGAGCTTTTCAATCCCGATATTGCGGGTAAACGCGCGGCGGCCGACCGCGCACAGCACCTTGTCCGCCTTCACTTCTTTTTCCGCCCCGTCCTGCTCATACATCACGCAGTCCGTGCCAATGCCCGTCACTTTACAGGATAAAAGGAACCGGATTCCCTTCTTTTCCAATTCCTTTAATAACTGCGCAGATACCTGTTTTTCTGTCGGTCCTGCAATTTTATCAAGCATTTCAATGACTGTCACTTCTGCGCCTGTCATGTTGAAATAGCACGCCATCTCCAGCCCGATCACACCTCCGCCGATCAGCGCCAGACGTTTCATCGGTTCTTCCAAATCCAGAATCTCCCGGCTCGTCAGCACAAACCCCGACCCCAGTCCTTCCCGCAGTCCCGGAATGGGCGGCAGGACAGGCACAGAACCGCATGCGAGAATCAGCCTGCTTCCCACATAGGTTTCCTCAGCCGCACGTACCTGAAATCCTTCCTGCGTTCTTTTGTCAATCACCGCCTCCGCTGTGATCACCTGCACACCGTTCGCTTTCATGGTGACTTCCACGCCCCTCACCAGCGTTTTTACCACTTTGTTTTTATGCGCCAATACCTGGCTGTGTTCCAGCGTTACCTCCGATGCATGAACGCCGAACGCCGCGCTGTCCTTTGCATGGACGTACAGCTTTCCGGAATTTAAGAGCGCCTTTGTGGGAATGCACCCTTCATTCAAACAGGTTCCGCCCAGAGAACGCTTTTCAAACAGAGTTACCTTCAAACCGCCCTGCGCCGCTCTCTCCGCCGCCAGATATCCTCCCGGTCCCCCTCCTATGACTAATACGTCTGTTTTCACCATTTGCGTTATTCCTCCCTGTCTCATTCAATTACCTATTTCATCATCAGCAAATCAAAATTTTCCAGCGCAGTACAGAGGTCTTTTAAAAACCGGGACGCCGGGGAACCGTCGATGGCGCGATGGTCATAAGTAAGCGCCAGACCCATCGCCGGATAGGTCTCTATCCCTTTTTCCGTTTCCCTGACGCGGGGCGCCGCACAGCATACGCCCAGGATGCCTACCTGGGGCGGATTGATGACCGGCGTAAACATTTCGCAGCCCAAAGAACCCACATTTGACACGGTAAAGCTTGCGCCTGACAGCATATCCGGACGCGCCTTCCCGTCCCTGCATACCTGCGCCAGACGCTTTGCCTCCGCCGCAATTTCCGCCAGAGTCTTTTTGTCCGCGTCAAAAATTGTCGGAACCATCAGACCTTTAGGCGTATCCACCGCCATGCCAAGATGGACGTTGGCATACCTCCTCAACATATTTTCTTCCGGCATCGTAGCATTCAGATCCGGATGCTTTAAAATCACTCTGGAAACGGCAAACATTACCATATCATTCAGGGTAATGTCCGGCGTATCCATAACGTTGCCGTTTGCCCTCAGCTTTTTACGCAGATTCATGATCACCGTTGCGTCAAAGCTGTGGAAATGTGTCAGCTGCGCCATTGTGCCAAGCGATTTCGTCATCGCTTTCGCTGTCGCCTTTCGGATGCCGCTAAACGGGATATCTGTATATGCGCGCTCCGAAGCCGCTGCAGGTATATCCGCCGCCGGCTGCACGCGGCTGATTCTTCCGCCAAATCCATCGCCCGGACGGCTCTGCACATATGTACGCACGTCGCGTTCAATAATCCTTCCATATGCCCCGGTAGGTACCGCCAGCGCAGGATCCACGTCAAATTTTCCCGCCGCCATCCGTGCCCGTGGTGAAATTTTTATTCTTTCCCCCGTCCGAACCGCAGTCTGCACCTTTCCCTCCGGTATTTTCCCCTGTGTTTCCTTTTGCCCCGTTTTTTCCAAAACAGGTTCCTGCGTTTCTTTTTGTCCTGTCTCCTCCAAAACGGCTTCCCCTGCGGCGTTTGGCGCATTTCTCAGGGAATCCACCTCATCCCCCTCCTGTCCGATTGCACATACGTTCACAAGGACCGGCACATCATCTCCCTCATTATAAAAGGTTTCGAGAAGAATCCCTTCTTCCGTCGATTCACATTCGAAAGATGACTTATCCGTCTCATAATTAAAAAGGACGTCGCCCTTTTTTACATAATCGCCTTTCTTTTTTATCCATTCCGTGAGAACACATTCTTCCACTGTAATACCTGTCTTAGGCATCAGTATTCCCTTTGCCATGTCTCATTCCTCCATTTTCTTCCATATCCTGTCCCCAAAATGGGAATCTGTCTCTTCCTACAGCAGCTGCCAGGGACTTCCAATCTGTCCAAAATGCGGCATCGGCAGCGTATCATCCGCATCGGCGCAGACTGTCTGCGTACTCTCAATCCAATGATCTTTATCCGCTTTCCGATCCGGAAAATGGCAGACCCATATATGGGAAATCTTTAAAAATTTTTCCATCATCTCACGAACCGACAAGCGGCTCATATAAGGGAAAGGAAGGAAAAACCAGTCTATCTCCTTCTTCCTGTCCCCAATCCGCGCAAAAAATTCCGGCGTCGGCTCTGCATCACCGGCAAATACAATACAACGCTCCTGTACCTGAATGAAAAAAGCCTGATGCTCCACATTTTTAAACTGCCTGCCGGAATGCGGGGTTTCAATTCCTTCTATGAAAAATGGGCCGATATGATAGCCTCCATTTGTTCCGGTATATATCTGCTCCGGGGATACCCCCTGCGCAGCCAGCTGTTTTTTCACGGAATCTGTGGAGAAAACAGAAAGATACGGATTATCCATACATGCTCTTTGTATCGCCGTTTCATCAAAATGATCCTCATGCTCATGCGTAACCAGCAGGGCTTTCAGCTTTCCCTCCCCCGCATGTTCCCGGAACATTTGCCGGAAATCCGGCGGGGTTCCGGGAAATACGCCCCGTTGTCCGCCCGGCACATCAATTCCAAGCTCTGCGCCATTTGCATAAAGTACAATACCGGAAGATGAAATCTGGCGCGCCGCACAGCGCTTATTTACACTCCTGTCCGGCAGATCAGACGCCAAGCTTTGACCTCCGCAGAAGCTCCGTATTTGTCATATTCGTCTGTGCCTGATGTCCCGGCAGCGGGAAGAAATTCTCATGTATGGCGTCAATATACCACTGTGCCTGCGGCGCATAATAATGGTCATACTCAAAAGCAGGCGTGATCCAGTTGCGGGCCCCCACTACTACAGGCGGCGCATCCAGATAATCAAAGGCTAACCGGCTTATATTGGACGCCATGTCGTTCAGGAAGCTGCCCCTGGTGACCGCATCGCTTGTAAGAATGATAAATCCTGTTTTCTTTACCGACTCGATAACCTTATCATAATTAAATGGCACAAGACTCCGCCCGTCTATAATCTCGGCGGAAATTCCATATTCGTCCCTCAGCCTGTCCGCCGCTTCCATAGCGCGGTACAAAGTCGCGCCGAAGCTCAGAATCGTGACATCACTGCCGGCGCGCTTAATATCCGGCTCGCCGACAGGCACTTCATAATAGCCCTCCGGCACGCCACCCTCATGAAATTTTTCGCCCATATCGTAGATTCTCTGGCACTCAAAAAACACCACCGGGTCTGTGCCTGTCAGCACACTGTTCATCAATCCCTTCGCGTCATACGGCGTAGCGGGCATCACAACCTTCAGCCCCGGAATATGGGCCACCAGTGAAGACGGATCCTGGGAATGCTGGGCGCCGTATTTTGAGCCGATGGTCGCGCGCAGAATGACCGGAATCTTCAGCGCCCCTCCGCTCATTGCCTGCCATTTTGCCATCTGGTTGAAAATTTCATCGCCGGCGCATCCTAAGAAATCGGCAAACATCAACTCCACAATTGCGCGTCCGCCTGCCATCGCATATCCTACCGCCGAACCCACAATCGCGCTCTCGGAAATCGGCGCATTGAACATCCGGTGATACGGCAGCGCCTCCGTCAGACCCCGGTATACGGAGTAGGAGCCGCCCCAGTCGCGGACGTCCTCCGCATAGGATACCAGCGTCGCATCCCGCTGGAATCCGCTGAGGATTGCCTCGAACAAGGCGTCCCTGATCTGGAATGACTTCGCTTTCGACAATTCCTTTCCGTTTGCATCCAATGCAAACCGCGCCCTCTTCGCCAACTGTTCCAGGCGGGGATTGCCATTCAGATCGTTTACCTGCGGCTGTCTGTCAGAAAGATTTTCCGCTCTCCCGTTGGAAAAGAGTACGTCCTCCACATAACCGGGATTAACGGAAAAATCGTTCAGCGGAGAAATCACCGGATCGGATGCAAGCATAAAAATCCGTTCATTTTCATTATCAATCTGTTCACGCATTGCAGCCAGTTCCTCTTCTGTCGCCACTCCCGCCTCTGTCAGCGCTTTCGCAAACGCCGGAATGGAATCCTGCGCTTTCCACGCGTCAAATTCTTCTTTCGTGCGGTAAGAGGGATTGCCGTCGGAGGTGGAATGTCCGGTCAGACGGTAGGTAATTACTTCCAGCAGCACCGGACCTCCCTGTTCCTCAATCACCTTTTTCTTTCTGCGGTATGCGTCAATCACAGCCAGCGGGTTGTATCCGTCCACCCGTTCCGCGTGCAGCTGTGTCGGGGATACGCCGGCGCCAAACCGGGCCACCTCCCTATACGCCATAGTCTCGCCTTTCGTCTGTCCCCCCATGCCATATACATTGTTCGCAAAGTTATATATGATCGGCAGACCGCCTTTGTTGTAACCTTCCTCCCATAATTGTGTGTACTGGTCCATCGCCGCAAAATTGATAGACTCCCATACCGGTCCCCGTCCCAGGGAACCGTCGCCCAGATTCGCCACGACTACCCCGTTCTTCTGATTGCATTTTTTATAAAGCGCCGCCCCGGTCGCCGTGCAGGCAGACGCGCCGACAATCGCATTGTTCGGATAGATTCCGAACGGGACGAAAAACGCATGCATCGATCCGCCCAGGCCATGGCCAAATCCGATATTTTTCGCAAAAATTTCGGACATTATGCCATACAGGAAAAATATGCGGGCAGTATGTTTGACGTCTGTTGTGTCAAAATGCTCTTTAATCACCCGATACTGGGCTCCTCCATGATATTCTTCCATGATTTTTAACAATTCCTCATCTGATAACTTACGGATTGCGGAATGCGCCTTCGCAATAATTTCGTGATGTCCCCTGTGGCCTCCGAAAATAAAATCGTCCTTATCCAACAGGAAGGCTTCGCCGACCGCATACGCCTCCTCCCCGATGGACAAATGCGCCGGACCGGTATAACTGAACGTATGCTCCTTATATTTTCCGTAAATTTTAATTGAATGAAGCATCTCCTCAAATGTCCTGATCACAAACATATCATGATAGATATTTAAGAGATCCTCCCTGGTAAAATTTCCCTCCGCCAGTTCCTGTGACACCGTTTTGTCATAAACATTCAGGGGAATATCCTGAAATGTAATTTTTCCCGGAGCACGAAACTCATTCGGATCGGCAAACATTGATTTTGGCATGTTTATTTTCCTCCTTTATCTATCGCTAATTCATTTCCATGCCGCCGCAGACATTTAACGCCTGCCCGGTTATATTCTGTGCCAGCGGGCTGGTCAGGAAAAGGATCGCATCCGCAATATCCTCCGCGCTCTGCGGCCGTCCCAGTGGTATCATCTCGCGGATGGAACGCTCCCAGCATTCCTCTCTCGTCTCCCCCTCTTTTCTGGTATTGTCCAGAATATGTTCCCAGATATCTGTACGGATAATTCCCGGGCATACCGCATTCACTCTCACTCCATAAGGAGCTGCGTATAATGCGGCGGACTGCATAATGCTGATATCCGCAGCTTTTGTCAGATGGTAATGCGCATGGCCCGGATGTCCGTGACGTCCTGCCACGGAAGATGTAACAAGAATATTCCCCTCCCGGTTCGGAATCATTTTTCGCAATCCTGCGCGGCACGCATTATCCGTGCCGTTAATGTTGATCTTTATCAGACGGTCGATTCCCTCCTGATCCATGCTGAGAAAATCTTTGGAAATCATGATTCCCGCTACATGTGCCAGGATATCGACCTTTCCAGCCTCCTCAAGCATGGCTTCAAACTGCCCGTAATCAGAGACATCCAGGCGGGAATATCCGCATTCTGCGCCCATGGCGCGTATTTCCCGGGCAGTCTGTTCCAGTTTTTCCTCATCAATATCCCCCAGCCACAAATCTGCGCCAGCCTGCGCATATTTGACAGCAGCCGCCTTTCCCAGACCTTTGGCGGCTCCCGTCACCACCGCCCGCTTTCCGGTTAAATCAATCGATACCATAAAAAACCTCCTTTTTCGTTGTTCTATTGACATGCTATTTTCTTTTCACTATAATTATATTTCACACAGGGAGAATTTCTATCAGTATTCTTCCTTTATCAATAACAATCCTGCGCAGGTGATATTATGAGCATACATATTGATCTGAGAGATGACCTTTCTGAAAGAGTGCCATACGATTATACGGGGTATCCTATCTGTATCCGGCATTCTTTCATATCCGCATATCCAAATTACGCCGCATCCTCCCACTGGCATGATGATGTGGAATTTGTAACCGTCCTCCACGGGGAGATGGCATACAATGTCAACGGGGAAATTATTTCCATGAAGCCCGGTGAAGGTATGTTTGTCAACTCCCGCCAAATGCATTTCGGATTTTCTGGAAATCACCGGGAATGTGAATTTGCTACCGTGGTGCTGCATCCCATGCTGCTCTGCCTGACTTCAGACGCCGAACAAAACTATGTGTCTCCCGTATTGCAGAATCAGACTATTCCCTATATCCGCCTCAGCGGCGATGCAAAATGGCACAGGGAAATCATTGACGGAATCCACAAAATACACTCTGTCATGAGGACTTCCGGAGCCGTACTGAAAATACAGAGCGTTTTTACATGGATGTGGGCGCTGATTTATGAAAATATGCCGGGAGCAGAATGCGGCGAACCGGCGCAGAACAGGAATCTTTCCATCCTGAAAGATATGATCGATTTTATCCAGCAGCACTATGATGAGAAAATAACTTTGCAGCAAATCGCAAAATCCGGTGGAATCGGACAAAGCAAATGCTGCAAATTATTTCAGACGTTTCTCCATCAGACGCCAAACAGTTATTTCGTTTCATACCGCCTGAGCAAGAGTACCGAATTATTATGTATTACCGATATGACAATTACTGAAATTGCCTATGCCGTGGGGTTCAACGGCGCCAGCTATTACGCCGAAATGTTTCACAAATATTTCGGCATTTCCCCCTCTGCATACAGGCAGAAAGCTGCTTCTAACAGAACCTCCGAACCGGATTTCTGATTTTACCGGCAAACGCTTCCCTGCAGGCAGGCGGGAAAATCGAGCAGCTGCCTTATGCCCGGTTTCTAAAACAGCCGGCGAAAGACCAAAGTCTTTGCCGGCCGTTTTAAAATTGTTATCGTATATTATCTGTGAATCAAAAATAACGCCATCCATATCAAAAACGATTGACTGATTCATAAAAAACTCCTTCTAAAATTCTTTTTCAGAAAATTCGCCAAGTTTTAAATATTTTTGATACATCGCTTCATACATTTCATGACGCGCCGGATCCGGCGCATAACTTACCACATATGGCTCGCACAGATTTTTCTGGGCTTCTTCCACACTGTCGAAAAGACCTGCTCCGACGGAACCATATATCGCGGCTCCCTTTGCGCAGACCTGTTCTTCGCTGCATATCATAATCGGGATATTCAGCGCATCGGAAAGCATCTGCATGACCATTTTTGATTTTTTTGCAATACCGCCCACGCAGATCAGGCGGTCAATCTGAATCCCGTTTTCTATCAGGGATTCAAAAATTCTCTTACTGCCGAATACCGTACCCTTTACAATCGCGCAATAGACAGAGGGCGCTTTCGTGCCGAGCGTCAGGCCTGCAATGCCGGATCTGACCGTCTCATTCAGATTCGGATATCTCCTGCCGCTGAACCAGTCCAGGGCGATTGTATCTTCCCCAATACATTTTACAGCTTCCTCCTCCAGCTTCGCAAGAAGGCCGTCCCCCAGTCTCTCATACAGCTTCGCGGCTTCAGAATTATCCGCTTCCCCTTCCAGCATTTTTTTTGCGGGCCACATCAGCAAATCCTTAAACCATGCATATGCATCCCCGAAAACTGCCTGTCCCGCCTCGATGCCCACATATCCCGGCACAATGGAATCCTCCGCCTGGCCGCAGTATGCGCGTAAATCCTTTCCTGCCAATACCGCAGGATAATCTACAAGCATATCCACCGTAGACGTACCGACCACTTTCACCATCGTCTTTCGCCCGACTCCGGCTCCTACCCCGCCCGCATGGGCGTCAAAAGAGCATCCTCCAATGACCGCCTCCGGATTTACATGCAGGCGTTTTGCCCATTCTTCCGTAATCTTTCCGACCCTGGTCCCTGCCGGCTGCGGCGCGTTTCCATATCTGTCGTACACCAGACCCAGATATTCGTCCATCCCTGCCAGTACGTTTCTGGCGGGAAGCCCGTGAAAGCTGCTGTGCCATAACGCCTTATGCCCCGCCGCACAGGAGCAGTGATACATTTTCTCCGGCACGGTATTTCCAACCAGCAGCCCTACCATCCAGTCACAATGCTCGACCCATGTGTACGCCGCATCCCGGATGGCGGGATCCAGACGCGTTGTATGCAGAATTTTTGCCCAGAACCATTCGGAGGAATAAATTCCCTGATACTGCGTATAGTCAACTTCCCCCTCCGATAATTCTCTGTTAATTTCCTTTGCTTCCTCCACGGCCGTATGGTCTTTCCATAAATGGAACATGGCGTTCGGATTATCCTTGAACTTTTCAGACAGGGCCAGCGGAACGCCGTCTCTGTCCACAGGACCCGGGGTGGAACCGGTAGTGTCGATACCGATTCCCACGATCGCATCCCCGGCTTCCGGATCCGCGGCTTCGAGCGCCTTTCCCATCGCAGTCTCCAATCCCTCTATATAATCCAGCGGATGCTGCCGGTACTGTGCAATAGCGGGATTGCAGTATTTGTTTTCTTTCCATCTCGGGTAGAAGCAGACTCCTTCTGATACAGAGGTTCCGTCAGATGCATCCATCAGGATGACCCTCACCGAATCACTGCCATAATCTACTCCAGCAACTAATTTTCGTTCCAAAATACAGTCACCTCATCACTCATTTTCAAACTGCAAAGATGTATCTAATAGCAGGCATAACCGCCGTCCATCTCAAGATTGGCGCCTGTTGTATAGCTTGCCGCATCACTTGCAAGATACAATACGCCGGCCGCCATCTCATCCGCCGTTCCCATACGTTTTGTCGGACACATCGAATACCAGATTTTCTGCCATGCCATATTTGTCGTCGCCGGCGTCATATCCGTACAGATATATCCGGGACTGATTGCGTTTACACGAATACCGTATTTTGCCCACTCACATGCCAGGGATTTTACCAGATGGATCACGCCTGCCTTTGCCGCATTGTAAGCCACCTGCTCCTGCGGATAATTTACGATGGAGCCTGACATAGAAGCCGTACAAACGATAGAACCGCCGGTTCCGTCGGCAATCATAATACGCCCGACCGCCCTGCAGCAGAGAAATACCGCATCCAGATCGATGGACGTAACCTTTTTCCATTCATCAAATGTCATATCCTCGCATTTCACGCAATATGCGATCCCGGCGTTGATATGCGCGATATCGATACCGCCCATTTTCTCCTTTGCTTCCTGAATTGCCTCGTTTACCTGATCCTCTTTCGTTAAATCGCACTGTACACCATAGGCCTTTGCTCCCAGTTCTTCCAACATTTTCTGCGTTTCAGACGTATCCAGGATATCGATCGCCGTAACCGCCTCTGCCCCCGCCTCGGCCAGCGCCAGCGCCGAAGCCCTGCCGATTCCTCTTGCAGCTCCTGTCACAATAACCTTTTTGCCATCCATACGGAACAAATTAAAAACTCCCATGTCAACCTCCTGATTTTATATTATTTTGTATATTTTTTTAACCCTTTACAGAGCCTGCGGTCATTCCTTCAACCAACGCTTTCTGCGCAAAGAATCCGAAAATAATCGGTATCGCAACAATCAATGTGCCCGATGCGCACATCTTGCCCCAGAAATATCCCTGCTGCGTCATCCACTTACTCATATATACCGGCAGCGTCGCGCTGTTTGAATACGAAACGGTAATCGCAAAGAAAAACTCATTCCATGTCAGAATAAATATGAGCATGGCTGCGGAAATAACGCCGTTTTTAATCAACGGAATCTGTATTTTGAAAAATGTCTGTATCCTGTTCGCGCCGTCAATCGTAGCAGACTCTACCAGTTCTATCGGTATCTCTTTAAAATGATTTGTGATAATCCAGATCATCATCGGAACGCCGGCGCCCACATACAGAATTACCAGCGCCCATGTCGTGTCAATCAGATTCAATTTGTTAAATATTACGTATACCGGCACGATTGTTGCAATTGCCGGCAAAAATGTAGTCGAAATAAACCAGAAATATGTCTTGTCCGGGTCTTTCACAAGCTTGTATGCTAATGCATAAGATGTCGGTACCGCCAATATCGTAGTGATTATAACAGTGATGACCGTCGTTATAATGGAGTTCTTCATGTATTTGAAGAATGTCGGAGAGATAACCGTCTGGTAATTTTCCAGCGTCGGCTTAAAAATGAAGCCAAACACGCCAACCTGTTCCTCCGGTTTAAAGCTGGACACTACCATATAGATAATCGGGAAACTCCATATCAATGCAACCACTATAAGCAGGACGCACAATAAAATCCCTGTCACTTTCCTCTTACTCATTTTATACGCCTCCTTCGGTCTGTTCTGCGTCTGCTTTCTTCTTTCTCCCGAAAATCTTTTTCTTTTTTTCTTTCTTTTCATCTCCATAATCCGATTCCGGCTTATTGATAAAATTATAGAAATTCTGGGAAATTAACATCGTGATGATAACGGTAATAACAGCCAGGGCCGCCGAACGTCCGACGTTCCAATCCTTAAAAATCGTCCGGTAAGTCAGGTACGGCAGGTTCGCGCTGGTTACTCCCGGCCCGCCCTGTGTGGACACATAGACCAGACCGAATACTTTCAGTATATTAATCAGACCCAGTACCATCGCCGTAACGATATGATTCTTAATAAGCGGTATTTTGATCTGTACAAGCTGCACAAACGCATTCGCCCCGTCCAGGGATGCGCTCTCCAGCACATCCGTCGGCAGCCCCTGCATACCTGCAATGATGATCATAAAGAAAAACGGAACCCATTGCCATATGATCAGCACGATAACCGTCAGCAGCGAATACTTGCCGAAAAAGTCTATCGCTCCAATCCCCAGCCATTTTGTTATCCAGTAATTCAGTCCCATATTCGGATTCAGCATTAACGTCTTCCAGACGATACCTACTACTGCTTCCATTACAAAATACGGCATAATCATCAGTGTCCGGAAAATAAAGGAACCCGGAAACGTCCTGTTAAACAGAACTGCCAGCAAGATACCCAGTACCGTACAAAAAACAAGGCACGCCGCAATAATGATAACCGTATTTAAAATTACTTTCCAGAAATTAGGCCATGTCAGAATGTATATATAATTTTTTAACCCCGCAAACGATATCCCCTGGTCCGGACGGTTAATTCTCCATTTTAAGAAAGAAAAAACGATGGTAATTACAAACGGAAGCTGAGTGATGATAAAAATAATAACAATTGTGGGGATGTACGTCAGCTTCGTCAAATCAAATTTTTTCGTTTTGTTCATGTATGTTACCCCCTCTGTAACCACACTATAATTATAATAAAGACTGACAAGATGTGACCGACAGCCATAACTGTCGGCCACTCTGTGTTTCAGTCTTTACTTATTTCATACTTTTCATTTTGAGATTAATCTCTGTAACCGCCCTCTTCAGCCGCGTCATCCATCGCTTTTACGATTGTATCCATAGCGGTATCAATGTCTGTCGTTCCGGAAACATATGCAGACAATTCCTCTGCAATCGTCGTGCCCCAGGAGCTGTATTCAGTAATGTTCGGCAGGGACGTGCCTGTATACGGGACATCAACTGCCGCAGGTTCTGCAAAGTTTGCCTTTGCAAGAGAAGCCGCCGTCATCTCTGCAAACGGAGCTACTGCAAGATAATCTTCGTTCTCATACAGGGAAGCCCTTGTTGCAGACGGTACGCTTGCCCATCCGTAATCTTCCGCTACAATTTCCTGATATTCTTTGGATGTTGCCCATGTCAGGAACTGGAACGCTTCGTCCTTGTGCTCGGAGCCGCTTGCGATAGCGATTCCCCATCCGCCGATTGTAGCGCTCAGGTCATAACTTTCCGAAGGAGCCGCAGCATAACCGACCTTGCCCTGTACGGAAGAACTGTCAGATTCAAATGTAGCAGCCGATACGGTAGCGTCATAATAGATGGCTGCCTGACCCTGTGTGAAGAGGTTCAGACACTCTGTATATCCGCAGCTTGTCGGTGAATCTTCAGCATATTCAAGCAGGTTCTTGTAGAATTCCCATGCAGAACGCGTCTCATCAGAATCATAAATTGTATTCCAGTCTGTGTCATAGTAAGCGCCGCCGAAGGAATTCAGAATAGAACCGAAAATGTAACCATTCTCACCATATCCTGCAAGACCTCTGATTGCGATACCGGATACATCATCATATCCAAGGTCGGCATTTGAATATCCGTCGCACTGTTTCGCCAAATCAAGAATGTCATCCCATGTAGGATTTTCCGGCATTGTCAGACCAAGATCCTCAAAAATCTCTGTATTATAGCAGATCATTGTAGACTCAGAATAGAATGTAAGAGCTGCCAATGTGCCGCTGGCTGAATCCGTATCAGATGCGATAACGGAATCAAAATAATCATCAAAGTCATACCATTCTGCTGTCTCTGCATCCATACCGTCCATGTAGCTGTCCAACCCCTCTGTCCAGCCATTGCTGTAATAGGTAGCCATATCGCTCGTTCCAAGAGTCATCAGATCGTAGTTTCCCCCGCCAAGCCCTACGTCTTCCTGAATTTTACTCCTGATTTCATTCTCGGACAGGATTTCAAATTTCACATTGATTCCAGTCTCTTCCGTAAATTTTGCGCTTTCTTCTTCCAATACAAGAAATGGGTCATTGTTTACAGAAGCTACTACCAATGTGACCCCGTCCCCTTCAGAAGTATCCCCTTCTTCTGTTCCCGCGGTCTCAGCCCCGGCTGATGCAGCATCCCCCGTATCGTTTGTACTGCTGTTTCCACACGCTGCCATTGAAGCTGCCATTGCTCCAACGAGCAATAATGAAATTACTTTCTTTTTCATTGCTTTTCCTCCTTTATGTTTTTAAGTTTATTGTATAAACTTTTTTAAGTATATTATATTTTTATAATTTTGTCAATTCGAATTGTTTATTTAAAAAACTTTTGTATAAACTGTATAAATCTAACAATATTTTTTTTATTTTTATCTGTTTATCACTGGAATAATTGTTTATTTTTTTCTATTTTCACTCCGGGTTTTCGACGGCTTCTTTTCTTCAAAAAATCCGGGCGTCAAAAAAGAAGCAACCCCCGTGTTTATGCAGGATTACTTCTCTTTCTTACTCTCTGAACGCCGAAAACGAAAATATA
>CAZGMH010000034.1:0-15590 GCA_964526765.1 uncultured Eubacterium sp. | reverse complement strand
TATGAGTTCTCTGCTCGAACTGTTCTCTGGAATCTTTATATTTGTGAACCGCTCTTAAAATTGTAACTACTTCTCTCTTTGTAGGAAGTGGTACCGGTCCGCTCACCTGTGATCCGTTCTTCTTAACAGTCTCGATGATTTTCTTAGCTGATGCATCCACCATCTCGTGGTCATAAGCTTTCAGAATGATTCTCATTACTTGACTTGCCATAAAAAAAGTCGCCTCCTTTTCGCACTTTCATTTCAGTACGACAAGCGGTGACTGTACACTCTCCCGTGTGTATCTTTCGATTCCCACACGTTGTTTCTACCTTTTTTCAGGCTTCAGTTTGAAGTACAGTGACTTGTCGTCAGTTTCCTAACTTGACATTCGCTCCACGGAAAACCTGCCACGTGGGCAGCAACCTCACGCTTCACAGCTATCATGCCACAGCGATATTTAGTATAAGAGATTTCTTTTCGAATTGCAAGTAGTTTTTTCCTGTTTTTTCTTTATTATGCCAAAATAAATTGTATTTTTTTTAGTACAATCCGATTTTTTTGAAATTCAGGCGGCAAAAGCCTATATTTCATTCTGTATATGGCAATCTGCACAGTAAGTTTTTTGTATTCGGGCAAAGGGATTCGGCGTTCCAACACAAACACGTTGATTTTTATTCAAAATGGAGCGCAGGCTTTTGACTCCTGACTCTAAAAAATGCTTTATTATGTGAAAAACAGGCTCACCAAATTTGTATGAGATATGATTGACGAAGCTTTCAAAACTTAATATAATCGTACTAAACAAATTCATGTTGTCAGATAAAACAATTATATAACAGAAATTGATTATATGAGATGAATCGACTATATAATGGAAATTGATTATATCAGAGGAATCAATATAACAAAAAACTGGCTATATAATAGGAAGAAACAGAAAGGAATTATTCTTCATGTGGATTGCAGATCAATGGAAGGATTACGAAGTAATAGATTGTTCAAAGGGTGAAAAGCTGGAGAGATGGGGCGATTATATCCTCGTGCGCCCGGATCCCCAGGTCATCTGGGATACTCCCAAAAAAGAGAAGGGATGGCATAAAATGAACGCCCATTATCACCGGAGCAAAAAAGGCGGCGGCGAATGGGAGTTTTTTAATCTGCCCGAACAGTGGACCATCCAATACCGGGAATTGACGTTCAACTTAAAACCATTCAGCTTTAAGCATACGGGCCTGTTCCCGGAACAGGCCGCGAACTGGGACTGGTTCAGTGAAAAAATACGGAACGCCCAAAGGCCCGTCAAAGTGTTAAACCTGTTTGCCTATACCGGAGGGGCTACCCTGGCGGCCGCGGCCGCAGGCGCCAGCGTGACCCATGTAGACGCCTCCAAAGGCATGGTACAATGGGCAAAGGAAAACGCCGCATCCTCCGGGTTAAGCGATAAGCCAATCCGCTGGCTGGTGGACGACTGCGTCAAATTTGCGGAACGGGAAATCCGCAGGGGAAATCACTATGACGCAATCATCATGGATCCTCCCTCTTACGGCAGGGGACCTAAGGGTGAAATCTGGAAAATCGAAGACGCCATTCATCCCCTTGTGAAACTGTGTACGCAGATTTTGTCGGACGAACCGCTTTTCTTCCTGATCAATTCCTATACAACCGGACTGCAGCCGGCAGTTCTTGCCTACATGCTGGGCACAGAGATGAAAAAATATAACGGCGCCGTGCGCGCGGAGGAAATCGGTCTCCCGGTTTCTTCCAATGGACTGGCGCTGCCCTGCGGCGCTTCCGGGCGCTGGGAAAGCTGCTGACCGCGAAGCGGGACTTTTCCCGCCAGCGCGCAGCCGCACAGGGTCTGCCCCGGTACAGCGGGGATACTGTACTGTTTGCCTCATGGCTTTTTGAGCGTCAGTTTTCCCGTTTCAATGATTTCTTATATTCCATCGGGCTTACCGAATATATCTGCTTGAACGCGTCCACAAATCTGCGCGCATTATTGTACCCTACTTTCTCGCCTATTTCATAGGTTTTATAATCCGTTTCCTGAAGCAGCCGCAGGGCTTCTTCCATACGGATACCCGTCAGATATGCTTTGTAATTCTGCCCGGTTTCCTTTTTGAACATCGCGCTGAAATAATTCTGGCTGACACATGCCACATCCGCCAGTTCTTTGATGGACAAATTCTCCGCATAGTGGCTGCGGATATATTGTTTTACATCCTCAATAATCCACTTATCCTGGGTCCGTCCCTTTTTGTAAACCCTGCGGAGCAAGTCTTCATAGTGTTCCCTGATACGCCGTTTCAGCTCAGAAATCGTATAGATATCCACCACTTTTTTCTGAAGCTCATCCTGCATCCCGTAAAAATCAATGTCCAGAAAATGATATTTATCCAGCCTCGAGCCAAGTTCTCCCGTGAAAATCATCGTACGCATAATGATCGCTTTCCAGTTTCCATAATGAATATTCACAATCAGATCGATGACATGCTCGATTTTTTCCATGACCGTATCATCTTTGCTTATGACTGCCCGAAATACATCCTCCGTGCTTTTGTCCAGATCATCCAGCGACTTACTGTAATCATGGTGGATTTCCCGGATGTCGATCAGCTTCTTCTCCTCAAAATGGTAAAGTTCGAAGGCGATGCAGGCGGTCTTATAAGAATTCAGCATCTGCGAAGGCTGGTCTGCCGGGGTTCCCATCCCTATGCAGACATTAACGCAACAATCTTCCTCCATCTGCCTCCTGATTGGTTCCACGTATTTTTCCCGATAATTATCCCTGTCTTTTTCCGGAAAAATCCCCATGATGTTCAGCGCCTTTTCATCCTTTTTGATTGCAAATCCAAGCTTTCTGACAGAAAACGCTTCCGTGAGCTTATTGAACAGTGAAAAACGGGTCAGATTAAATTTCCCAAAAGATTCCTTTGCCAGCACGGCAGCCTGATCCGGACAGATTCCTGCGCATATCCCCACAAAAAATTTCCCCTCCAGATCCATGTTCTCATCCCGGAAAAGCTGGTACAGGTCTTTATTTTCATAGCTTCTCCCGTCATTGATATTCTGAAAAAGCTTTTGGAACTCATCTTCCTTATCGGAAAAAATCTCAACGGTATTCTGCTCTTTTAACTGCTGTATCGCTTTCTTTACCGCATCTTCCAGTTCACGCTGTCCCACCGGTTTCAAAAGATAATCCACAACCCCGTTTTTCAGCGCCTCCTGCGCATAAGAAAACTCCTGGTAACCGCTGATAATAATAAATTTTCCCTTGCCGTTCTTTTCCTTATACCAATGCAGCACTTCCAGACCATTCATATAAGGCATCTTTATGTCGGTCAATATAATATCCGGATTCGCATATTCGATTACCTTGCGCAGCTGCTCCCCATCGCTCGCGTCGCCGACAATTTCTACGTCCATGCTTTCCCAGTCGACGAGTTTTTTCAGCCCTTTCAATATCAATCTCTCGTCATCCGCAATGACCAGCTTCCACATTATTCTGTTCCCTCCTCCCATATCGGCAGACGATAAGTTACAATCGTTCCCATTCCTTTCACGCTGCTGATGACAAACCCATATTCTTCACCGCAGTTCAGTTTAATGCGGTCATACACATTTTTCATCCCGATGCTGACCTTGCCGCTGCCGCCGATAACCCTCTCTGAATGCTCCAGCATATCCTGCATCTCCCTGACCGCTTCCTCTTCCATTCCGACTCCGTCGTCCATCACCGTGATTTCCAGGTAATCCGTATGCCGCTCTACCCGGATAGCCACCGCCCCGTTTCCCTCTTTTTCTTTCAGTCCATGACGCAGGGCGTTTTCCACAACCGGCTGCAGCAGCAGCTTTGGAATCACAAGCCGACAGTCCTCATCCGTCGCATAAATATTCAGCGACACCCGCCCCTCATATCTGGCTCTCGCAATTACAAAATATTCCCGGATTGCATCGAGTTCTTCTTTCAGCGTGGCCCGGTCAGATTGTGAACCGATGGTATATCTCAGATTGTGCGCAAGGCTTTCCAACAGCTCCGCCGTCTTTTTATCCCCCTGATCCAGCGCCGTCATTCGTATGACGTCCAGCGTGTTGTATAAATAGTGCGGCTGAATCTGCATTTTTAACGCGGACAATTCCGCGTCTTTCTGGCAGATTTGGGCTACATACACCTGATCGATGTAATCGCTCAGCTTTTCTATCATATTGTTAAAGCCTTCCGCCACATACGCCATCTCGTCGTGAGTATATAAATATACGCGGGCGTCCAGGTTTCCCTTTTCAACCTGCTCCATCGCCTCCTTGAGTTTTCTGGTCGGCTCGCTCATATAGATAGAGAACGTCATATACAGGATCAACAGGAATGCACAGGAAAAGCAGAGAATCAAAAGCATCATCAGGCGCGTCTGGAAAAAGCTGCCCATAACGTCGCTGTTATCCACCACATAGACCGTATAGGCGTCATATTTGTCAACCTTTTCATAAAAAACCCACTGATGGTCAATCTCCGTATATCCGCTGTCCCCCTCCAGACAGGCAAGGCAGAACTCCAGCGGATTCTCCCCGCCCAGATAATCTTTCCCGTCATCGCTGTAGATCAGCCCGTCCGCATAGGAACTGTAAACATAACAATGTCCGACGTTCAGATTTGTCTGATCTATAATATCTGAAATCCCTTTTACATTTAAATCAACAAACAGGGTAGCCAGGGCTGTCACCCTTGCCGACTCCGTATTGGTAATATCCATATAATTGCGCACCATCTCAAATACGTAATCATCCGTATTCAGGCAGATATTGCTCTCCGCAATCGTGCTGAATATCAGCAGATCCCTCTTGTCCGCAGTCTCCGGAAACACATCCATAGAGGTAAATTCCTCCGCATCGTTCCTCAGCACCTTATCCTGACTGTAATATGAACTGTAGATATTCCCCTGAACATCTACCAGACGCACGGAAGATACGGCGCTGTTTTTCCACATAATATCCTGCAATACCTCGGAAACAGCAAGTTCCTTATCTGAATCGGACATCCGGGTATCTTTCAGGATATATGCGAGCGTATATCCGCCGGAACTTTCATAATTGTACAGTTCCCCCATGGATTCATCTACCGATGAGAACATATCCCCCACATTCAGGGAAATATATTTTGTCATGGAAGTATAATACTGGGTCATATTCTCCCGCACGTTCCCGCTGTAGCGGAAGAAAAACAACATACTCAGAAGCAGCAGCGGGATCAGCCCGAAAAGGACGAAGCTGAGGGTCATCTTGGAAAACGTCGTATAAAGAAGCTTTTTTTTCATTGCGCCCCCTCCTGCCTGCCGCACTGTTCCCAGGTAGACTGTATTTTTTTCAGGCCTGCATCAATCCCGCTGGAACCGTCCAGGATATCGCGGACAACCACAAGCATGTTTTTCTCAAATTCCTCGGGCGTATCTTCATTTCCGATATAGGTAGTAATCCTGTAATCCGCCGCATCGAAGGATGTTATCACGTCCTCCTGGATACCCGTCATCTCATATCCCTGTCCCACATCCGTCAACGGAAATGTGTACGTTGTCTGGCAAAGAGATATATAAGCTTCCCGGGAATAAAAATAATTCAGGAATGTCATCGCCGCCTGATATTTTCTCTCATCTTCGGCACATTCGGCAGTGATGGACCAGAAAGTATCCTGATTGTCCGTCGCATAGACCACGCCGTTCTCATCCGGGACATAAAACCATCCCATCTCCATATCAGGATCCAGTTTCTGAATTGCCGCAGCCGTCCACGGTCCGGTATAAATCATAGCGATCTCTTCCTCGGTCATTTTATAGGAGAGGCTGACGTCCGTTGTGGAAAGCCAGTTCTCATTCACATAACCGGCCTGAAACAATCCGCTCATGTGCTCCATCATTTTCCGGGGCAGTTCATCCTCCCAGGAGACTTCCCCCGCGCCGCATTTTTTCAGCCAGTCCGCATCCTGTGATAAAACATCCGTCCGGAAAAAATGGTTCGTCCAGTATTCCATATGCCACAAATCGCTTCCTCCCACGCCGATTGGCGTGATATTATTTTCTTTCAGGACGCCGCATATTTCCAGAAAATCGTCATAAGTCCGCGGCTCTTCCAGTCCGTACTCATCGAATATTTTTTTATTGTACAAAATCCCCCATGTGGACTCCACCGCGCCGATGCCGTAAACTTTCCCGTCATAAGTATAAACCACGCTGATATCGTCCGCCAGGCCATCCGTGATTTCGCCCAACAGCCCGGTGGCAGCATAGGCTTCCGGCGTCTTGAGCTGGACAATGTCGCCCAGTTCGTTGCGGGCGATCTTTTTGCTCAGGACATCCTCGTACACGCTGTCCTGATAGCTGATTTCATAAACCACGTCGATATCAGGATATTCCTCCTCAAAAGACGCTATCACCGTCTCAATGGCGGAATTCCACTGCAGATTCTGGTAAGCATAGACCAGCCGGAGCTCCACGATATCTTCCTCCCCGGATTCCGTATCCTGTCTGGAGCGGTTTTGGGCGATATCATACAAAAGGCTTGCGCTGATGCCTGCAAGAACGATACACAGGACTATAATAACTCTTAAAATTTTTTTCGTTTTCAATCCGTTTTCCTCATTGGCATTTTCTTTTTATTTTACGTTATAGGCAGACCGTTTGCAAGCAGTAAAAAAGCGCCTCTGCAGAAAAGCAAAAGCGCTTTGTCATTATTGTATTTTTATCATATTATCTCATTATCATATTAATTTTTTGCATCCGGGGAATTCTTTGCCACGGTGACGGTGACGCCCATTGCCGCCGCGCCTGCCGCCGGAGCGAGGACATTCTCATAAATTGCAAGTTCACCGCCCGCCGTGTTTTGGGTAATCTCGCCATTCTCAGCGGATACGGAAACAATCTCATATCCCTCTGATACGGTAATTTTATAATACAGATTGCCGTCAATGTAATTCTGCCGTTTCACGGTATAGGCTTTGGAATCCAGCGTACCGTCCCCGTACTGCGCCAGGAACGAATAAGCCACATTTCCGTAGGTCTGCCCTGCGTCCACGATGCCGTTGTCAGCCGCCTCGATTTCGGTGGAATCTACAATGACTGTTACATTGTTCTCCGCATAGGTTCCGTCCCCGTAAGAGGTTCCGCCCACAATGAGCGCTTTTACCGTGAGGGTAACTGCCCTGTCCGCGCTGACATCCGCAAGAGACTCCACTGTCAGGGACTGCAGATAGCCGTCCCCGGTCAGTTTCCATTTGGAATTTTTCAGCGTTACATGAATCGGGTTATTCAGCAGCGGAGCTGCGGTATGGCAGTAGCGCCCAATCAGACGGCAGTCTCCATTGTGCCCGCCCTGCTCTGCATTATAATTTGCATGGTCATACTCTTTGGAACCCATAAACGCATTCAGCACAGTACCATTCGGGACAAGATTTCCGTCCAAATCCACATGTACCGCCCGGGATGCGGAAACCGTGCCGGTCAAAACCGCGTTTTCCAGAGAAACGTTCAGCGTTTGCCTGTAGTTGTAAATGCAGTTGTATATATCGCCTTTATATTCGCCGTTCTTAAATTCGGCAAAGCAGTCCGCCACCGTGCTGCCGGTCGCCTCTGCCTCCGCCGCATGATCGTTAATCGTGTATGTCGTGATACCCGGATTTCCCGCATCATCAGATTCTACCAGTTCAACCAGGATACCGTCTTTGCATCTTGTGGACGTGCCGGAGAAATTAATTTTGCAGCCATCAACAATTATATTGCTGAAACCGGTATTCGCCGCGCCGGATTTAATCTGGAGCAGGGCGTCAACCGTATCCACCGTAGTATTTTTCAGTTCATAGGCGCCTCCTGCGGACTGCTGGGTCATGAATGCATTGTGCCCTGCATACAGATAGGAGTCAATATACTCCGAACCGCTGTGCCCGGAACCCATAATCTGAATATAGTCCGGGGAGTAGAACTCAACATTCTTATAAATATTATGTACGCCGGAATCCGCATAGGTGACATAGCCGGAACCGCACACGGTAAAGCCGTATTTCACTCCGTTAATCTCTCTTACCGCGGTATACTCCTTCCCTTCCTGCGCAATTTCAAGCGTTCCAATGCCGGAGAGGACATTATCGCAGTCCAGGCAGTAGGTGCCGCAAATATCGTAAGCCGTACCGGAATCGCAGGAAATCGTACCCCACCCGGTAGAAACGATAACGCTGTCCCTGAAAATACCCTGTCCGTCCGCCATCACATTCAGACTCCGGACAGTTCCCTCCATACCGAGGGCAAAGGGAACCCGTTTCATCATGCCCGGAACCAGATCATGAAATTCCTCATAGCTGTCCGGCGTTTCTTTCGTATAAATCACGGAGTTTTTCACCGTCGCGACAGAAGTATTGTCGACGTAAAGCCCGCAGCGGATCGCTCCCTCCGTCTCGATATAGCTGTTATCGATATCCAGCGTCGATTGGTTGTCCGCCATAATAACGGCGCCCCAGCCTGCCAGATCGTCTCCGCCGTCCCCATAGGAATAAAATCTGGAGCCGTCGATTTCGTACTTCGTTCCGTTATCCACAAGGATACTGTTAAAATGTGCGCCGTCTGCCTTTACGATAACGTTTTTCGCACCTTTTTCATCGTAAGTTCCGCCTGCGACCGCTTCTCTTACCGAACAGTCATCCACGATTTTCCCGCCGTCTACCAGCAGGGCCTGACGGAAATAGTAAGTTGCCTTTTCCTCTTCCTTTGCCCCAAGCCACGGCGCGGCGCTCGGCCCGCCGCTGCGGTACACTTTTACCGGGACGATGGAATATGTCTCATTGACCTCGTAAACTTTGCCCGGCAGGAGGTCTTTCTGCGCGCCGTCCACAACCAGCACTAACGCCTCCTTTTCTTTCTCCGCCGTCTTTTTCTCTTCCACGCCGTCGATTTTGTATATAGCGGAATAAACAGTGGATGCAACCGCCGTTGACGTATAATTGTTTGCTGTCTCTGTTTTCATAATCTCTAATATTTTTGCCATTTTGTTCCTCCTCAAAGTTTAAATTTCATTCTCCGTAAAAATGTTTATTTTTTATATGCTTATTTTCCCACAAAAAAAAGAAGTTTCAAACGAAACTTCTTTTGGAAAAAGTGCTGTTTTCTTAGTTTTAACCGGACAAAAAATGTCTTTATCTGAGATTTCCTATTTTGGCTGCTGGATGAACTCTATAAGCACGCCGTTGCAGTCGCGCACAAACATAACCGCATCATCTCCCATGCGAACCTCATGGGCAATATCCACGCCGTTTTCCACAAATCCTGCTTTCAGGGCGTCCATGTCATCTGTCGCAAACGCTACATGTTTTGTTCCAACCGTCTGTAAATCCGTATTTGGCGTCAGCCGTTCTTCCGGAATCTTTTTTGGCTCGTCATACTCGAACAGCTCAATCTGATAACCGTCTTTCTCAATAAAGCAGATTTTTGCTTTCAGCGGAGGACAGTAACCGTCATCCTTTACCAGTTCAAATCCGAGATTCTTTTTGTACCACTCCAGGGATTCCTCCATATTATAAACGCTGATTCCCGTGTGAAGCACCTTCGTAACATTACTTGTCATTTTTTCTACCTCTTTCCATATGATAATTCCATCTTAACACAAAAGGTTAAGATTAAATAGCCGTTTCCTTAGAAAAACAGGTCGTTTTCTGTGTTTATAAAATAATAATTTGCGGTTATTGGAAGCGGCTCAGAAATCCCTGCCTGCGCGCCGTCTTCTTTTCCCCGGATAATTCGCACATGCGCCTGTACAATTCTTTCTGCCGGGGCATCATGTCCTTTACGGAATATCTTGCCGCATATTCATCGCGCAGCTCCCGAATATCCTGTTCATTCATATAACTGAGCAGCGGAATTGCCAGCGCCTCGATGGAAATAAGCGCCAGGCGGATACTGTCCTCCGCTCCGGTAAATTCCCCCCGGCTGTAAGTCAGTATCGTGCGTACTGCACGCTCTGCCATCAGTTCATCTTCCACAGCATTAAGCTGCTGCACAAGAACTTCTACTTCCTGCTCCACATCCCTGTACAGTTGTTCGTGATATGGGCTTTTCTGGACTTTTCCCATTCCCAGATAGTTATTCATGGAATCCCGCATCGTATATTTTGAATGGATCAGTTCCTGCATGTTCTCAATATATCCGTCTATAGCCTGCCTTATGCCCACGTAGCTTCCACTGTGTACAATACCGATATCTGTTCCCATCTGTCCACCTCTCATAAAACCTCGCAAGTGAAAGAAAAACGGACTCACAGCCGAATCCGTTTTTCCGGAAATCCAAAATTATGCTGCAGCCGCCGGAGCCTTGCCGCTGACTTTTTTCGCCGCATTGACAGTCGCTCTCGTCTGAAGCGTATCCAGAGCAACGGCAAACAGAAGAACAAAGCCAAGGGCAACATACTGCCAGTATGTATTTACATTCAGGAAGTTGAAGCCCTGATTTAATACGGAAATGATAAGCACGCCGACAACCATGTTGTTCATCTTTCCGCCGCCGCCGCCCATCTTGATTCCGCCGAGCATCGCACCCGCCATAACCGTAAACTCATCGCCAACGCCCATTGACTGTGAAGCGCTGCCCATTCTTCCGATATTGACGATCTGGGCCAGCGCAAAGAATAAACCGGCAAGAGCGAAAATAGCAATCCTCATTTTTGCCACGCTTACCCCCGACAGGGCAACCGCATCCGGATTCGAGCCAAGGGCATATACATTCCGTCCGAAATGGGTTTTGTTCAGTATCAGGGAACCGATAATAACAAGGACAACCATCACAATTACGCCGGATTTGATGCTGGAGCCTCCGATAAACGGGATGCTGTATCCGCCCATTACATTGAAAACTCCTGACAGTTCAGAACCCCTGAACGTTTTCTGGACACCGCCGGTAAACAGATACGTCGCGCCGTTCAGGATATATTGCATCGCCAGCGTAATAATAAAGGGGAACACCCGCAGCCATGCGTACATGACGCCGTTGAATCCCGAGAATGCAACGCCCAGTATAATCCCGACGCCGATTGCCAGTATCCAGCTTCCCGTATTTATATCGACAAGAGACATCGCGATGCCGATGCTGGACAGGATATAACCTGTAGACAGGTCCATCGCGCCGCCCAGCATAATAAAGGTGATGCCGATACCAACGATAATCTGGTAAGAATAATTACCCAGAATGTTCATTATATTCGCCATGGAAAGGAAATCACGATTCGTCTTAACCTTGCACAGCACTTCAAATATGATCAATAATACAATAAGCACAATGTACATCATGTACTTCTGAAATAGATCAGAAAAATTGATTTTCTTTTTCATAAATTATCCCTCCGCTTCCTTAGGTCCGCCGGTAGAAGCCATGTCCAGGATACGCTCCTGGCTGAATTCTTCCTTTGTAAGTTCGCCTGCAAGGCATCTCTCGCCAAATACTACGATCCTGTCCGACATGCCGAGCAGCTCTTCCATGTCCGAAGTGATCATGACGACACATTTGCCCTCTTCGCACATCTGGTTTATTAACTCGTAAATCTCATACTTCGCGCCAACGTCAATACCTCTGGTCGGCTCGTCAAAAATAACGATATCGGATTGCGTGGCCAATGCTTTGCCGATAACGACTTTCTGCTGGTTGCCCCCCGACAGGTTCATAACCTTCGTCTTTTTAAGATCGGGCGCCTTGATCCTCATGGCTTTTCCGTAATAATCGGCAATTTCAGCTTCTTTCTTTGCATTCACAAATCCGCCCTTCGAGATCCTCCCCAGGACATTGTACACGATGTTCCACGAAATTGTTTCCATCAGGAAACATCCTTCCCTCTTCCTGTCCTCCGGAATCAGGCAGATTCCATATTTATGCATTGCCTCTTTCGGACTTCTGATATTGGCAAGCTGTCCGTTTACATAAACTTCTCCCCATTGTTTCTTTTCAGAACCGTACACAACTTTCATAATCTCGGTACGCCCTGCGCCTACCAGTCCTGAAATGCCGAGAACCTCTCCTTTGCGGGCTTTAAAGGAGATATTTTTCACGCCGTTGCCCGTAAGATTCTTCAGTTCCAGGACAACATCGCCGATTTTAGCGTGCCGTTCCGGAAACGTCGCCGTCATTTCGCGTCCAACCATGTATTTGATCAGCTCCGCCCGGTTCGTTTCCTTTGTCATAAGCGTTGTGATATACTCGCCGTCCCGGAGAATGGATACCCGATCCGACAGTTCAAATACCTCGTCAAGCCTGTGGGAAATAAATATAATTGCCACTCCTTTATCCCTTAGCTGGTTCACGATTCTGAAAAGTATGCCAACTTCAGCGACCGAAAGAGGAGCCGTAGGTTCATCCAAGATCAGGACCTTGCATTCTTTCGAAACGGATTTTGCAATCTCCACAATCTGCATATGGCCGGGAGTAAGGTTGCACACCTTTTCCCCGGGATCTATATCTACTCCGAAATCATCAAAAATCTTCTGTGCGATTTCGTTCATTTTTTTCTGGTTAACGAATCTGCTGATCTTCTCACCATAGCAGATATTTTCTGCCGCTGAAAGGACGTCAATCAGGTTAAATTCCTGATAAATACACTCTATCCCATGTGACCTTGCGACTGCCGGCGTCATAGCTTCGTATGTTTTCCCATCGATCGTAATGGTTCCCCCATCCGGCGCATGGGCGCCTGTGATGGTCTTTATAAATGTAGATTTTCCTGCGCCATTCTCGCCGATCAGTGCATGAACTTCCCCGGGATAAAAATCTATGGACACATTATTCAAAGCCACGACACCGGGGAACACTTTCCGAATGCCCTTCAATGATAATGCCGGTTGTTTATTTTCCATAAAAACCTCCCATTTTTTTCAATGCAAATGTTTGTATCGTCAAATATGGCGGCGCGGAATTTTACCGCGCCGCCACACGGTTTCATTGTTATGAGAGGCTTATTCGTATAATGCTGAGCCAACCTCATATTCTGTACACGGATTCTCGTCGCCCTGTACCCAGCTGTATGTATATCCGTAAATGTTTACTGCGGAAATATCATCATAGTAAGCGTCGCCAAATTCCCAGCTGTAATCATCTGTGCAGCCTGTTACGCCAAGCAGGATAGACGCAAGTTTTCCGCCTGTCGGGGAGAAACTCTGTCCGTCATTCACTGTGGTGGAAAATCCGGATTCCGCAAACTCCGCAATCTCTTCTTCGGTAGCTACGCCGCCGTATGTGGAGTAACCTTTGATAGCGTTCGCAGAAGCATCTGCCAATACATCATCATACATGGAAAGGAACGTGCCGTCCTCTGCATAACACGGGATTACGCAGAAATCTGCAAGGTCAAGCTGGTTATCAGCCGCATAGGTCTCGATATAGGAAGCAATACCCATAGCCTCGTCCGGCTCGTAAGCGATAAACACACGGCAGTCCGGATTAGCGCCCAATACTGCCAGGGCATTGTTGTATGCATCTGTCTGGGCAGCATCACCGTAGGACTGTGTAGAAGAAACTACCGTAAATATATCCGAAGCTTCCGCCGTGCCATACATAGCGTTTGAACGGTATACGCCATCCTGAATATCATAGTAAGTATCGAGGGCAATTGCATATGTCCCGTCATCCAACGTGGGAATATCGCCGCCCTCTGCGACTCTGTTTGTCACCCAGTCTTCAGCCGCCTGTACAGCCGCCATACCTGTGATCGAATATGCGGTTGCGATATATCCTGCAATCGTATATCCTTGCGGTTCAGCGCCAAGGAAGCATACCGCAATACCTGCCTCTGCAGCTTCTTCGCAGGCATCCTGGATCGCCGCCTGGTCGGATGTCGCGATCATCAGGCATCCTACGTTGCCTGCCGCGATGGCATCCTGAATCAGCTGAACCTCAGAAGATGTGCTGGCATCCTTTGCCACATAAGTAAAACCATATTTGGACATTACATAACCCATGGAATCTGCATGAACCAGAAGTCCCGGAACACCCGTTGTCGGCAGGATTGCCCATACCTCATACTGCTCGTTCCATGTGAAGTCGCCTGATGCTTCTGCCTCTGCTCCGTCGGAACTGTCCTCTCCTCCCGTTTCGCTCACATCCGCGTTTGTCTGGGCCGCATCACCGGAATCCGATGAACTTCCGCAAGCTGCCAGTGAGAACATCATTGCCCCTGCCATAACCAGAGCCAAAACTCTTTTTGCTTTCATTTCAATTTCCTCCTTTTCATAAGACGTTTTTTACTTACTTCAGCCGTCTCTGCCGGCTGCCCGTCCCTGTAGAACCGCCAACCGGTATCTTGGAACTGGTATCATTATTGCACAAATAATACAAGATTCATACGAAACTTTTTGTGAAAAAACATATATTTTTTTCGAAATTTAAGGGTGAAATTCCATGTTTGTGAACATGCAGAAAATGCAAACTCCCGAAAAACGTCCTTTTTTTCTCAAAAAATGACATTGCAACCAACCTGCATTTGTGAAAAAATTATTCCAGTGAATAAAAACAAGGAGGAAAATCTATGAAAACAATTTATGCACAGGCACATCCCGGAAAAGTTGTATTGGCAGAAAAGGAAATCGGACACCCGGGTCCCGGTGAGGTACTGATTAAGGCAAAATATTCCGCAATGAGCCCCGGAACAGAATGCGGGCTTTTGCATGAAGCAATCGTTCCCCTGCCGACAGGCATCGGTTATGCAATGGCGGGCGAAGTAATGGAAGTCGGCGAGGGCGTAACCGAATTTAAAGCCGGCGATTATGTAACTTCAACGATTGAACATGCCCAGTATATTATCACTTCTGAACTTAACTGCACCTTATGCCCGAAAGGAGTAGATCTGAAGCAGGCCGCTTTCTGGAATCTTTCCATGACAGGCATTTATGCCATTCGGCAGTCGGGCCTCGTAATGGGCGAACCATGTATCGTAATGGGAGAAGGATTTGTAGGCGCCGTCACCGCACAGCTGGCAAAAATCGCGGGCGCTTTCCCCGTTATCATCACAGGGCATCATGACGAAAAGCTCGCGGCATCCAAAGAAATGGGCGTCGATTATGTGGTAAATACAAAGACAGACCCCGAAGGGCTTGAAAAACTCGTTGAGGAGCTTGGACTGACAGGACAAATCCCTGTGATTTTTGAGGCGACGGGCACCCGCCAGGCTTTGATGCAGGCTGTAGAGATGATTGCCGAGAGAGGGCGCGTCGTTATGATCTCGCAGGTTCACGGCGAAGCGCTTCCGCCGATTGACGACCCGCTTATGCAGAAAGGCGCAAGCCTCATCGGTACATATGTAAACTCAAGACCCTATAAACTCAAAAGAGCGGATCTCGAAATCGTCGGCACATGGCCTCCGGTCATGAATACCCGTCTTGCTCCTTATAAGAATAAGGATATGTGGACATGCGACGAAGATATCAAGGTTATTTTCAACGCTATCAAATATGGCAGATTAAACGTAACCCCGCTCATCAGCCACGAATTTACCTACGAGCAGATCCCGGAAGCATATGATAAATATGTATTCCCTCATCCAAGCAAGGAAATCACCGGAGGGCTGATCTGCTGGGAACAGTAAGACAATTTCCTACTTTTCACATT
>CAZGMH010000033.1:11654-15667 GCA_964526765.1 uncultured Eubacterium sp. | reverse complement strand
CAAACAGAACCGTTTTTTCGTCTATTAACAGATAGGAGTTGTAGGATACGCCGTCCGGGACGGAATATACGCCCTCAAACATGGCAAGCCTCCTGTCGTCACCGCCTACCCAATATAAGTCACTTGTTACAGATCGTGTACAATACATAGGATTTCCTCTCTTCTTCTTTTTTCTACATATTCTAATACTTTACATGGAAAAAAGCTAGCCCCTAAAATTGGGAAACTTTCTCACGGCGAAATTTCCCTGTATATTATTGTCAAACTATATAATCTGTAATCCGAATCCCCTGCGGGCACTTTTTTTCACATTGACCGCATTTTTTACATATTTGAGCCGGATTTCCATATGTTTCCCGAAAATGCTGCCGTTTTTTCTCCGCCCGCGCCGGATTTCCATGAACGATTTCTGTCTGACACGCATCCATCCACTCCGGTATCCGGATTCCTGCCGGGCAGGGCATACAGTAGCCGCAGCCGGTACAATATAGCTCTGATAATTTCTGTTTTTCAAATGTTTCTTTTGCGATTTTAGCCCACACATCCCTTACCATCCCCGGTACCATACATGAAAAAGACTGTTCCAGCCTGACATTCTCCCGAAGCATATTCACCGAATCGACGCCGCTCAACAGACAGTCTACATCCGGGTTACTCCACACAAAACGGTACGCCGGTTCGTATTCCAGCTTTCCGCCCGCCGCAGCGCCCATAACAAAATTCTCCATCCCCCGGCGTTTCGCTTCCGCAAGACAGTCCTCCATCCCGCGGTCGATGAGATTGTACTGGCCGAGCATCGCGTCAAAGGGACAATCCCGATTTACAGCCGCATCCATAATTTCCACGGCATATTCCGGCTTATCATGAAAAGAAAATGCCATGCGCCGAATCAGTTTTTCTTCTTTTGCATGTCTCATTTCCTCCAGAAAATTCTGTGAAAGAGCAACCTCGTCAAATTCTTTCTTTTTGACTCCCCAAAAAAAATAATAATCCAGATAATCTGTTCCGAAACGCTTTAGGCTGCCCTCCAGAATACGCCGCAGATCCCCTTTCCTTTTTAAGGCGTCAAGAGGAATCTTGGAGGCCAGCATGATTTCTTTCCGGAAAGGCGATACCGCCTTTCCCACGATTTTTTCACACTGTCCTCCGCAGTATGTGGGAGCACAGTCAATATAATTGACGCCGCTCTCATGGGCAGTTCTCACAATCTGTTCGATTTTTTCCACATCCGCCCTTTTTCCTGCCGCGTCCTCGATTATCGGAAAACGCAGCGTGCCAAGGCCAAGACGGCCCCGGGCCATTTCCTGCATCAGCTTTTCACTCCCCCAAAAAAGACTTGCCGTATTTACTCTGCCGCCCACAAATACAGCGGCAGCATTTTTTTGCCATGCATGCAAAGGTAAAACGGCTTATCTGTAATTTTCTTCATATCACGCGCTATCTCTTTCAATATTTCTTTCTGTTTTTCAGGATAAAACAGCGATTCTATTTCCATCCATGTAATCATTCCGTCCTCAAAATCCGCCACAAAGGCCGGACGCCGATCTTCCCCATACGCTGCCTTACAGTTATCAAAATTGTAGGTCTTGCCAAAATCAAAAATATTGCCCTGACCTCCCTCTTCTCCCCGGACCTCCCTGTATCTCAGTTGTTCCGGAAAGTTGTCAAGAACCGATTTCAGAGGTATCTGCGCTTCCCTTGTCTTCTGACATGCCTCTCCATAAATACAGCCCCTGCATCCTGTGGCTTCGGGATTTTCTTCTTTCATCGCCGGGTCGTCCGATATCGCAATTGCATATTGACCAGCTCCTGAAGACATATTCAGGGTCAACCTCCGGAAATTTGCCCGTACTTTTTTCCATGCCTCGCGAAACCAGGCGGAAAACTCTCCGGGTCTGAGAAGCAGCCAATTCTCCAGTTCTTTCGTAGTAACCCATTTGACTTCCGCTATCTCTTCGGGATTTGGCTTAAGAACTATTTTCTCCTTGTCCACATACACGAAATAGACGTAATCCCACTCATTTTCCGCCAGCCCCTCATACTGAGCAAAATAGTGGAATTTTCCCGCAAAACGGGCCCATGCATCTTCCCCAAAACTCTCTACCAGTTCTTCAAACAGGCGCCGGGAGAGTGCCGAAATCATCTTCTCGCCTTTTCTCGGATGAGAACAGCAGGAATTGCTCCAGAGACCGCCGGAGTGATATTTTCTTTCCGCCCGTTTCTGAAGCAGTATTTCATTCGTCGCATTATCGATCAAAAATACCGAAAACGCCCGATGCAGCTTTCCCTGGACATGAACCTCCATTTTCTCCCCATATCCGATTTCGTTGTCATCTTCATCCACCAACACCAATAAATTTTCTTCCATTTCTTACTCCTCCTATTTCAGTTCCATTTGATATTCCCGACAGCGTCGGCAAATCCAGTGATTTTTGCGCCAGTCCTGTATTTCATCCAAAGGGATATCCAGATATTTTTTAAAAATTGCCTCTCTGTGAAACAGTTCACAGAGCATTACTCTGCCGTCATAATCCAGAAATAATTTGTCCCGCAAATTCCGGCAGCTCATATTTTCCGGCTCACCGTCTGCTGCCCCGACAGTATTTTTGTCCCGGCTCACTGCTTCGCCCTCCGCGCCGTGAATATTATCCGGCAGTATCCGGTCAGTTGTAAGTATCTGTTCCGGATTATCATACATCTCCCGAATAAATCTCTCATCTTCCTGCGTGAACGGCGTATAACCGGTCCTCTTGAACATATTAAAATACTGCGCCTGAACCGGCTGAAACAAAAATCCCAGTTCCCCGCAAAATTCCCGCATATGCTCTAATTCCCTGCGTCTGTTATTTGTATAGATATGATATCCAACCATCACACGGACAGGCAGATTATATTTTTCTATCAGCCTGTGGATTTCCAGCATATTTTTCTTTACCAGTTCAATATTGCCTCCCTTATGGGTCGCCCCATAAACTTCCTGCGTAAAACCGGAAACCGATACTTTCAGCACCTCCGGTTTCCTTATTAAAAGCCGTTCCCAATCATAGTGCAAAGATAAATTTGAAGACAAAACCGCCATCCATCCATGATCGTGTATCTGAGCCACCATTTCCGGTATATGCGGGTTCAGCAGAGGTTCTCCCAGCGTAAAGAGATAGACAGCCGGATTCTCCGGCACTTCCCGCTCAATCTTATCAAGGATTTCTGCAAACAGTCCCGGTTCCATAAATCCCCGGCCCTCATAACTGAAGTCTTTCCCGCTGTGATTTCCCACATGGCAGGAGGGACACCGCAGATTGCAGATTCCCGACACATCGATTCGGATTTCCGTCGCATTGGATACCGTAATCTGCCTGCCGGAATCATAAACCCGGGAAATCATTTCCCGGTACACATTCCGGTGCTTTTCCTTAAAAGCAGTAATCACAAACCACGGATTATTAAATTCTCCATTTTCCAGACAGGATAAAGGATAAATCGTTGTGCCAAACAGCTTCTCCGGAGCATTGAAATTTTTGTCCACGATTCCGGAAATTTCCTTTCCCTGGGATTTCAGATAACCGACGACTCCGAAGCTGATGATATCCAGCCCGCAAAGATATATATTTTTTGTTTTCCATTCCGAACTATCGGAAAAATACCGACTATAATCCATTTTCCCCAAACCCGCGCATACCGCTTTGCGGTATGTTTTCACAGGCTGCCTTTCTGATGTTCTTTGCCCGAATTATCTGCAAAATCTCTCCAAATCCCCGGGACGCCTGCTTAATTTTACCTGCCGCAGCCATATCCGCCAGCATACGCGTACCGTATACCGCTCCAAAGACCGCATAGACGTCCTCCAACGCTTCCAGCTCCATCGGGGTAAACTGACGCTGCGTTTGATAAGCTTTCAAGAATTCCTGAAAAAGCCTGTCAAATTTTATTCCCTCAAGCGCTGTGCATATTATCGGATCATACCGGAAACGAAACCATGACACAATCAGATCTGCAAGCAAAATCTCATCTCCGGC
>CAZGMH010000033.1:5666-11554 GCA_964526765.1 uncultured Eubacterium sp. | reverse complement strand
CCGTATCCCGTCAGAAAACGCCCTCGGCAATTCCCTCAATGACGACTTCCATCAGTTTACGCATTGCCGCACACTGCCCCGGAAGTTTGTCATACACACTCCCGGAGGCGTCCATATTCTGTCCCATACAGTTAATACAGATCTGATTCACAAAACAATTCCGGCACCCCGGCTTTTGAAACCGGTCATAATGCATCCACTTATCCGTAATTGAAATATAACGCTCATCATGAAAAACATCCTCATAGATATTCCCCATCTTATATTCCGGTCTGTCCACAAACATCAGACACGGATAAACGTCTCCGGAGGCAGAGACCGCCGACCATTTCCACGCCGCATTGCACACCTGCCGGTCTGATTTCACTCCCGCTTTTATCTTTTTCACGAGAAAGTAAAGCTTCTGGTCCAGGGCCGCCTGTTCTCCGCCCGTCACAGATGCCATAATCTCCCTTGCCGAATCAATCAGACAATGATTGTTATCTTTCAGGGCAAATTCGGAACCGTCGTCCGCAGAAACCGGAGAAATATTCACATTTCTTGCCTCAACGCCAAATTCTTTTACAAAAAAGTCCGTCACGTCTTTCATAGACATTCCATAGTTTCTATGAATCGCCGTATAAGTCATCTCCACACCATAGGGCTGCTTTCCATCAGTGAACTCTCTGAGGTTTCTGAAATTATCCCTGATTACTGCATAAGAGCCTTTTCCTCCGGCAAATACACGGGCATAATCATGAATCTCCATCGGGCCATCCATACTAAACACAACCTGTATATCATAATCACGAATAACCTCCATCGCATGTTCCGGCATAACCGTACCATTTGTGACAACTTTATATTCTGGAAGCTTCGATATTTCGCCTCTCCCGTACTTTTCTGCCACCCGCTTACAGACAGCCTCAATCACCGGCACATTCATCATCGGTTCCCCGCCAAAAAATTTAATCTGTTTGATTCTTTTATATTTGCCATAATAAGTTTCCACCGCATCCAAAGCCGTCTGCTCCGGCATCAGGCCGGCTTCGGAACCATAGCTCCCATGATTGGCAAAACAATAAGCGCACTTCATGTTGCAGGTATTGGAAACATGAAGTATCAATGTGGAAAAATAATCCGGGGTTTCCTCCGCCTCCATAGGCGGATAGTCAGGTTCTGAAATCTGCGCCATAAGTTCCTGCTTTTCCTCCGGGGTCACTTTCCGTATTTCCAGCGTATCGCAGAAAAACGCGATATCTCCCTTTTCACCTTTGATAAAATGTATTCTCATGTGCTCTCCTCCAATATATCTGTACAATCCGCTTCAAGCAGCCTGACGACTTTGCAAAATCCGGCTGCCGCATCTGCTGTGCGCCCGCGCCGTAAAAGCTCCGCCACATATCTGGTCATGTATATGGAGCCAAGCAGCGAATATGCCAGTCCAAAATTTTCTTTCTCCGGCGCTGTCCACTTCCGGTATTTTACATATCCCTGCAAATATCTGCGCCAGCACTCCGTTAAATCCCATTTCTCCACTTCATCTTCATTGTCAATATCATACACGGTACGGAACCAAAGATGCAGCATATCTCCCAGCAGCACCTCATCCGCCGCGATATTAAAATCATAAAATCCGATTCCTTCCGGCGTCTGCGCCACATTGTTACAACTGTAGATGTCTCCCTGCACCGCGCTTTTGGGGAGCAGCGGCCAGATTTCGGCAACTTTCATCCGCTTTTCATCGTGAAGCAAAACCGCTTGTTCCAACAGTTCCGAGGGTATCTGCCCGATATCCGTACCCTGAAAAAGCATCCGGTAATCAGTCCTGTTTTCCTGTACCTCCCGAAGCACGATACTAAAACCGACCGCAGCCTGATGTTCCAGGGAAATTTGATGCATCTGACCAATCAGGAGGCCGTAATCATAGAACATTTCCGGCATAAAACGCTGCAGTGGTTCGCCGAGATAATCTTCCACCGTCACATCCAGCGGAATGCCGTCCACCGAGTACGGCATACAGTAATGGAAATCCTTTGCATACTTTTTCGGTACGTTCATTCCATGCTCCCGCAATAACTCCGAGAATGCCGACTGTCTTTCCAGCGTCTCTGTCGTCAGGGACAATTTACTCACATCAACGATAAACTCTCTCTCATTCAGGAAACGGACAATCATCCGTCTGCCATCCGCCAGCACGGCGCAGAAAATCAATCGCACCGCCTTTTTCCCCCGGCGCTCCTCCTGCACATCTGTCAATATGCCGCAGGAAACCGCCTGCGGTTTTATCCCGAAATAATCCAGCGCTTCCTGTATTTGTCTCAAATCAATTTTCATCGCTTATTTTCCCTGTTTTCTTAATTCCGGATTCTCCCGCACATTCTGCTCCTGTTCCGATCCAGTCTGCATCCTGTATTCCATATGCCTCCAACACCAGTGTCACAACCTTTCGGAACATATCGCAGATAAATGGGTCCGGTATGTATTTGCTTCCAGTGCGGAAATAATTAGCCCCCAGACATCCGATACAGATCCGGTTGGCCGGGCAGCTTTTGCACGGTTCCGACGCAAGACGATTATATTCCCGCAGCTCACGGCTAAGAGTCCAAAATCTCTCGCTGGCGAAAATGTTTTCCTCTACTGTTCCCAGACAGAATTCTTCCAAATCCGTAAACAAATGACACGGATATACTTTACCTTCGGCGGATATGGAAAAAAGTCCAAACCCCGCATCACAGATATAATCCGGTGAGCACAGCTTCTTTTCTATTTTTCGAATAATCCCTTTCAGATTATGGAAGAAATACTCATTGCCTGTATTCCGCCATTCTGCGAGCAGTTCCTCCACGCCATCCACAAAAGCCTGATTGCCAGATAAGCGATAGGGCGATTCTTCCGGCACGTCCACCGGAATGATATGTACAGATGGAATCTGAAGCCCGTCTTTGATATAGTGTACGATCTCCGGTATGGAAACTCCCGCTTCCTCCTCCACTTTCGTATACACCGCATTGACAGAATAAGGTTCCCTGCCCTGCGTTGCTTCCTGCAGTTTCCGTATATTTTCAAGTACCAGTGAAGCGCTCCCCGTCCCGTCTTTCATCACCCGGACCTGATCATTCACAAACTCCGGCGCATCCAGACTGAAACCAATTTTTACGCCATACTCATTTGCCAGATTAATCAGACGGTCATTGACAATCGTTCCGTTTGTCACAAAAATAAACTCCGGAAGCTTCGCAATCTCGCCTCTTCGCAGTTTTTCTTTCTGATAACGGCAGATAAACTCCGTAACTTCCAGATTCAGGGCCGGCTCCCCGCCGATAAACTTAATACTGCTTATTTTTTTATATTTCGAATAAAACAGATCCAGCGCTTTCTTCGCCGTATCTATTTTCATTAAATTCTCTTTTGAATGATAGGAACCGCCGTGAGCATAACAATATTTGCACGCCATATTGCAGCAGTTGCTGACATTAAAGGTCAGCCGGACCGTAAGGCTTTCTTTTACCTTTGCCGCCGCAGCTTTTGCGGAGCGCAGAGCAAACGACAGTCCCTCTCCGGTATCCGCGTTATTTGTCCCTGCAAAGTCCCCTGCGGAAAAACACGGCAGCCCCAGTCCCTCCGTCAAATCCGCATTCCCCAGGAAAGCGCCTTTCGGCGGAATCACATAATTAAATGTATCAAAATTTTCAACGACATATTTCTCAAACCCACGTTCAAAACGTTTCCGCATGTCCGGAGAGGGGCGCCGGAACCAAAGACCGACGTTCCACAAATTTTCCCCAATCGGAATCGCCCAGAAATAATCATTTGTTTCCTCATTTTCATACCAGAAATATACCTGACCGGGGTTCAGCATACTCTCTCCGCGAATTTGCGCGGATATGCCAAAGGTCTGCTCTTTGTATGCTTCCAATTTATCATGAATCAGGCCGCGGGCGCCTGCCGCAGCTATAAATGTCTTTCCCACACACTCGTTCACATAATACAGGCCATCGCGAAATTCCACCTGTTTTACCGGACTGTCAAAAGAAATTTCCGCACCGACCCGCATCGCCTCACCGGCAAGAAAATTGTCGAAATCTTTTCTTGCGGTGCCAAGTCCGAAAATCCCCTCCGGATAAGTATATAAATGCTCACTGTCCCCTTTTAACGTCAGACAGCTTTTTGTTCTCGCCCCATGGCTTTTGCTGAACGACTCCACGTCGATCCCTGCCGCCATCAGCTCCTGCAGAGCTATGTTCGGCAGCCAGCCTCCGCAGACTTTCTCTCCATATTCAGGCAGACGTTCCAGAATCCGGCAGGAATATCCCTTTTTTGCCAGCAGATATCCGCAAAATGTTCCGGCAGGGCCGGCGCCTGCAATTATGCAATCATATATCATCTGTCTTCACCAATCGTTATAATTTCCTTTCGTGCGGGTACGCACCGTTTGCCCGCAGCGCTCTTTCATACCACAGGAATATCCCGGAGGACTTTCTTATGGTATGAAATAGGGCGGCCATCCCAAAGGATGGCGCCCCTTTCCAAAAACAATGTAACCTGAATCAACCCCAGGTGCATCCTGTCATCCCGCTTGCCGGAATTTCGCTTGCAGCAGCTTCTACTGTTTCAACAGCAGCCAGTTCATAATCTGTTAAAAACATATTCTCAGTTCTCCTTTCTATAATCTTTTTATATAAACGCCCAATCCGTAAATTCGGCGGCTTATATCAGCCTGAAAACGGCTTTCTTACTTCATCCCATACTCGGACAGGATATTTTTCTGAATCATCACGACAGCTTTTAATGTCAACGCTTCCGCCGGCGTTCGCTCACTCTTTTTCATAATGCGCCGGTATTGTATCGCCGAGCTTGCCAAAATTGCCATCCGATTCAGGAAACACACATTCTCACAGTTTCGCTCCACGCTCCCTGTTTCCAGATAATTGGCGGCATAACAGGTGCGGCATACACGCAGCCATCTGCAAAGCCTGCATGGATTATCCTCTGACATACAGAAGTTTTCAAAACACTCTCCCTCAAACAGATACGCCCGTTCCTCGCCTACGGACACGCTTGCCAATCCCTGACAGGGATATGCGCGTCCTTCCATGTCATAACACTGCTTGCCCACACCGGCCTCGCAATACCGAAACGGCGCTTCCGGGCCGTTAAAAATCGCCCGCAAATCCAAATCCAGCATGTTGCAGAGATGAATGTCATTTCTACTATAATATTCTGTGAGCTTATTCAGTTCACGCATCAATATCTCTTTGTATTCCTCCTGCTTCCAGTCCATACCCGACGCAAAAGTCGCTTTGCAGTAAAATCCCAGGCTTTCCAGATACATAATGCCCTCCGCCAGATCAGGCAGAGTTTCCGGCGATACTGTCATCTTAGCCGTACAGTCCGGCCACGTTTTTCTAAAAAAATCAACATCAATCGCATTAAAGCTTCCCTCACCGCCCTTTGTACGGCGGTTCCGGTTATGCATCGCCTCTGTCCCGTCCAGACTCAGGGTACATGCAAAATCTTCCCGGTGTTCCCAAAACCACTGACGGACGTTCCCATGCATCAAGGTACCGTTGGTTGTAAAAGCAAAACGAATATGGCAGGAGGAATACTGTACTTTCACATATTCATAGATTCTTTTTAAAAGAGCAAACTCCAACAGCGCTTCCCCGCCAAAAAATTCAATTCTTCCCATGGCGTCCTCCGGCATACCGGCGAAAGTCCGGTCTATCACTGCCCGAGCCGTCTCAAAGCGCATTGCTTTTTTTATTTCTCCATTTTCATAACAATAACTGCACCGCAGGTTACAATTGTCGGTTAAAATGAGCATAATGACCCGGTTTTTTGTATCCATAACTGTCTCCTGTCAATCTCATATCCACAAATCATAAAAATTAAACGACCAGCTTCCG
>CAZGMH010000033.1:0-5566 GCA_964526765.1 uncultured Eubacterium sp. | reverse complement strand
CAATAATATTCATCTTCGTAGCGATCCTTTGTATCCACATGGTCCGCATCCGCACAAAATCGCGTAAGAAAATGCGTCTTTACTGCTTCCACTCTACCTTGTTTTTCCAGAAATCCGAAAAAGTAGAGCGCCGCGCCTGCATACTCCGGATTATCTGAAATCCGCATCTCATTGATGCGGCGGATTTCAGACAGATGTTCTTTCATCACGGGGGCATATTCCGACATTACACAGAAAAAATGTTCCATGTTTTCTTTCGTCCGTTTTGCCAGACCCAAATCAAACCGCTCACAATTCCCGTGAATCGTATCGTGTATCCGGGTGACGGCCCGAAGCATCCCTTTCGCAGCTAGGTTATCCACCACCGGATGATGCTCTTTCATACTTGCCTGAGTATTAAAATAAAGTTTATAATCTGCCTTTACCCCGTCGCCGGCCGCCGACAGATTCACGCCTATGTACTCCGTTTGTTCTTTCAGTCCCTCCGGTTCAAACCGGTCTAAAAATTTTCTATAATCCTGTTCCAGCCGTTCCCGAAACTGCTTTTCCTCTATCATGTCTGTCCTGTAATAACAATTCATAAATCCTCTGCAAAAATTCTCTTTTTCTCCCGGGCGGAGCATCTGCTCCAAATACTCTCTCCGGCTCCCGCTTTTTTGCGCCAGTTCCACATTCTTTCGCGCCAGCCGGATTTGTTCCAGAATCCTCTCCTCGGAAGCTACCCGCTCCACAATCTTTAAGCTGTGAACATAATCCCTCACATCATATAAGTTGCAGCAGGCGCAGGTCTTAGACCAGAGCCGCTTAAAATCCTGTTCATTACCCTGCAGCATTTCCAGCTCTTTGTCTCCCGGCTCCCGGCCATCCATGCGGTAAAATCCCGCGGAATATTTATCACAATATTCACAGAGCGCCTTTTCTTCTGTTCCGTGAAGTCCCAGGCAATTGCCGTCCGTAAACCGGCAGCCTGAATTCATGAAAAATATCTCATACTCCATATCGGGAACTTTCCGGGTAATGCTGCGTATTTCTTTCAATGTAATATCCCGCGGCAGAATAATCCGGCCGCATCCCTGCTCTCTGTAAAACTCCGCCAGATAACGGTTAATCACCTCCGCACAGGAACTGACCGCCGGAACAAGGCCCATTTCCAAAATATCCTCCAAAACCGACGCGTCGCTGAAAATCACGCCGTAACCGCCGGCATCTCGAAAGCGCGTCAGCGCTTTTCTGAGGATCATCCTCTGGGAATCCACTATTTTTAATGCATTTAACGTCAGATAAAACGGAACATTTTTTTCTGCACAGCTCTCTGCCAGTGAATAAAACTCCGTCTCGGAAGCAAAGTTAGCTCTCCGCCCATAATTTCCCCGGCGATTATATTCCATGTACTGCCCGTAACATTCCTGCCACTCCGTATCCATCAAACCGCCATAAAACTCATCGGCCCCTGCATCCAGAAACGTATCCAGATATCCGGCATTTTTGATCGGCGCAATTATCTTCATCACAATCCCTGCCCTCCCAAAACCAGACGGATATCGCCGCAAATACTCTCCTCAGGCGTTTTTTCCTGTATTCCGAAAACCGAAAGACCCTGTTTATAAATGGGGCGCTTTTTATCACGTACAATTGTTTTTCCATATTTCCGGCATTGTCCGCCGCAGCCGCACCCAAACCGGAACTTCGCAAAAAAGTCTCCCGCCGGATTTTCATACTCGCAGTATGCGGGACGTGACAATAAAATTCGTGGAAAATGGACATGTACATCGTAATCTCTCGTCCATGCCTGCGTACATAAAATACCGTCCGGAAGCGTATCTGTCTCAAAGGCGTCTATGCCAAAAATCCCAGCGGCTTTCCGTGCAAATTCTGACATAGCCCCCGGGCAGAAAAATTCATTTTTGTGAACGCTTATTTCCGAAACCGCTGTTACATCCATACGCATTTCCCGCACGCTCTTGTCAAACAAACGTCCGAATGTGATTTTTCCATCCCATGCAACAGATTTCCGCAGCATGATTAACGTGCCATAATCATTGACAACACATTCCCTCACAGGAGTTTTCGAAAGAATATCGGCAAGAAAATCTTCATATATGCCTGAAAACCTTTCATGCAGAGGAGGTATCATCAAAACTATCCTCATCCCAAGCTCATCGATTTCACAAATTTTTTCCCGCAGCTTTTCTCTGGTACAGTGAAATATCATGTTTTCACAAAATTCAAATCCAAGATAGATGCCGGCCGCCTCTTTTCCTGTCAGTTTTAACCCCATCTGTTTCAGGGCTTTCAGCCTGTCAGGAAAACCGCTCCGGTCTGCTGTTCCGGCAAAATCACACATATTCAGCATTAATTCACATATACTCATCTATCGTTCCTCTTTCAGGACAGTTCCAGATAAAAAAATTAGCATTACGCCTTGTTAAAATCAATGCAGTAAACTTTAACATTTTTGTGCCAATATTTTCTCTATCTTTTCATCTATACGTTCTCTCCATACAACCTGATAGGGATAATCTCTTCTCAGCAATCCTCTTACTTTTCCGTATTCAAACAAAGCTTCCTCCCATTTCTCCTGAAAAGTATAAATGTCTCCCAACTGCTCCCTGCAACTGAGCGTATCTTTAAAAGCCTCCCCGCGATAACTGAGCGCATTGTTCAAAACCATTTTTGCCAATTCCTCCGCACTCCCATATTTCTTCTGACATACAAGAATCTCTATCCGCAGATTGTTAAACTCATTCCACCGAAATCCGGTAATCTCCTCCGCCGTAAGACGTTCCATTGCTTCATTTAAAATTTCTTCCGCTTCATCAAGACGCCCCATTCTAAACAATGTTTTTCCCTTGCTGAGAAGACTGTAAGCATAACGGACCCTGTCTTCCACATTCGTATCGGACATATTTTGATATTCATTTTCTCTTGTATAAAATATACTTTTTTCATCCGCCTCCAGAGCTGCTTCTAAATCCCCCCGATACCGCAGTATACGGGATTGCTTACCGTATATTTCTCCCAACAGAATTTTGTAACGTCTGTCATATGGCTTACAGTTTTCCAGAATATTCAATGCCTTGTCATAATAAATCCCCGCACGTTTGAAATCCATGCCATTATAATAGGCAGCCGCCACCCGCATGGCTATACTTCCGGTAATCTGATGATATTCTCCATAGTACTCTTTCACAGCCTCGAATAATTTCAATATATATCTTTCTGCTTCCTGATAATATCCCTGCAGCCACAGTGCAGTGGATATCCTGCTGAAAGCTCCCGCCTGCCATGCCACCGGTTTGGGAAAAGCCCGCATAAGAGCAAACACATACGGCTCGAGCCGCTGGTTTTCCATGTAATTAAAATCCCATATATCCTGCATATAATTTCCAAATCCCTCAAGCAGTCTGGAACAATTCACCGGGGATGGACGAAATACCTTGATAACAGCCTGTGCGATAACCGGATGCATATAAAGCATCATATCTTTCCAGCTTTGATTCCATACAGTTTTTATAAACAGAAAATGAAGAAGACGTTCAATTGTTTCGTCACGTACCCCTGAAACTTTCTGCAGCAATTTCTGGGGAATCCCCTGGACCGGCATAATGGAGAGATACATCAGCGCTTGTTTATCCGCTTTCTTTAATCGAAACCGCTCAAACAAATCTTCCTCAAAATTATCGCTTGTGGCTTCTCTTTCTCCGATACTGCGGATTTCCATCATCATTTTTAACGTATGTCCGTTTACTTTCCGCCTGTAGGCATAAATACTTTCCAGCTCCTGCCCGGACAGTTTTCTGGGTTGATATGCTTCAATAAAACATTGCCATTCTTCTTCCGTCTGAAATTTTCTCACACGAATACCCTCATAGTTTCCCCATAAAACAGGATCAATTCTGGTCGTCACAATACAATCACAGGGCATATCTAAAAAAATACTCAAATCCTTATCATAATCCACATTCATGTTGTCAATGATTAAAAGGATTTTCTCTTTTGAACAGATTTCCGAAAAAATTCTGCATTTTAATTGAAAATATTTCGCTTTACTTCCGTAACGTTCCCGCGTGTACTGAAGATTGGAAATTTTCAGGTTGCAGTCATCGCAGACCATGGCGCGAATATTGACATTGTAAGGCAGAAAAATAATATACTTATATTCTTTCTCATGTTCTCGCGCATACGCGCGGGCAAGGGCGCTTTTTCCAATACCGCCGATTCCATACAGAATCACAGGCTCCTGTTTTTCCTGAATCTTCTGATACATGATATCCAATATGTCCCGTCTTCCCGTAAATATCTCGTCCGATGGACGATACTCGGATAAAATCGTGTACGTTTTCTTTTTATCATATCTTTCTCTATCGCTCTGCCACTGGTCAATGGCCTTTTTCTCTTCATCGAAAGTGCGGAATCCCGGCGGCGTATCCCTGTATTTCTTTCTCAGCTCAATCTGATTCCACTGCCAATCCAGGATTTCCCTTACGTATGCTCTTTCCATTCCTCTATTCTACCCCCCAGGGATTTAAAATACATAAACCGGAAACTGTCTTTTCCCTGTTTCTCAAAATAGGCATCCAGAATCCGGCAGCTTTCCTGCATCCACCAGACACATGTCAATGAATCCTGCCCGGCGCAACGCTCCTCATATAATTCCAGAAGTTTCAGAATAATCCAATCTATACGCTCCCCGCTGACGAGCGTATGGTCATCAACAAGCGGCAGATACCCCAACCCCGAAAGCCTGTCGCTCATCACATCTTTGTTTATAAATGGAACGCCTAAGATAATCAGATGACGAAGCATCGTCTTACGCGGAATTTCCCCGACTAATTTTAAGTTTCTGCTCAATTCTGTTCCGTAATTTACACTTGCCAGATGCTGTCTCTCATCTACATGATCCCAGTAACCCTTAAAATTCACATAATTTTTTGCATCCATATAATAAAGATGACGCTTATAATGTTCCAGTGTCTTTCCGGTAAGCTTCATCCGGTTTTTGCGAACGGGATGTACTTTCACCAAATACTCCGCTACAAGCTGGTCTACTATTTCCAACCGTCTTCTATACAGCTCCGAATGATTACTTTCCCGCTTAAATACCTCATCGCATCTGTCATAATATCCCTGAATCAGATATTTCATTTCAATATCTGAAAGGCCTAACGCTCTGCCAAAATCCAGACATTGCTTCCTGTTGCCCGGCACATGTCTCCCTGTACGCCAATATCGTATCTTCAAAATATCAGAGGGCTTCGACGGACTTTTAGCGTACATTTTTTCATAAATTAATTTATCCGCCTCCATTTTTCCTGACAGCAAGTGGCTTTTTAAAAACCGTGTATACACAGTTTTTAACCACTCTACTTCCGGCCGCTCTCTCTGACTTAACCTGATGCATTCTTCAGCCATACTGAGCAACAGCCGCTTATCTTCCTCTGAATATTTTTTCTCGTCCATTGTCTGTGTACTCACTCTCGCCGCATTTTATGCCTATAAGTTTTTATTAACATTTTTTACATTCCCAAACAATAAAGTAAACTTTAACATTTTCCATATTCTCCGA
>CAZGMH010000032.1:7364-16424 GCA_964526765.1 uncultured Eubacterium sp. | reverse complement strand
TTAAATTTGTTCAAGACCCGCTCGCGAGTCCTGGCGCGGGATTCGGGTCAGCTTTGCTGATATAAACGGCAAAACAGACAGCCTTTCTATCGGACTGTCTGTTTCGTTCCTGTCTGCTGTTGACATCTGTTATTTCATTCTGCAAAGAATCTCATCCAGAATATGTGCTGCCGCCTCTTTCTTGCTCATAATCGGCAGCTCCTTTTCCGAATCCGGCGTAATAATTGTAATTACATTGGTATCCGTGCCGAATCCGGCTCCGGACACTTTCAGGTTATTTGCAATCACCATATCCAGATTTTTCTTTGCTATTTTTGCTCTGGAATTTTCCAGCATATTCTGCGTTTCCATGGAAAAACCGCAGAGGAATTGTTCTTTTTTTGACGCTCCCACAGTTGCCAGGATATCCTTCGTGCGTACGAGCGGTATGGACATATCGCCGTCTTTCTTCTTAATCTTTTCTTCGCTGACGCTTGCCGGACGATAGTCTGCGACCGCGGCTGTCATAATAATAATATCGGAAGATTCCATATCTTCCATAACCGCCCCGTACATATCCTGTGCGGAAACTACCGGCTTGACATTCACAAACATCGGCGGTTCAATGGCGCACGGCCCCGTTACCAGGGTCACTTCCGCGCCCCGAAGCATGGCGTTTTCCGCAATCGCATAGCCCATTTTCCCGGTGGAATGATTCGTAATATAGCGCACCGGATCAATCGCCTCCTGCGTCGGTCCCGCCGTAATCAACACTTTTTTGCCCGCCAGGTCTTTTTCAAAGGCAATGGTTCTTAAAATATGCTGATATAATACCTCCGGTTCCGGCATTTTCCCCTTTCCCACGTCGCGGCAGGCAAGCATTCCGCTCGCCGGCTCTATAATTTCCTTTCCGTAGGAGGCAAGAATTTTTAAATTGTCCTGCTGAATCGGATTTTCATACATATTTGTATTCATGGCGGGTGCAATCAGCATCGGCGCTTTGCAAGCCAGCGCCGTCGTGGTCAGCATATCATCAGCGATACCGTGGGCAAGCTTTCCAATCACGTTGGCGGAAGCAGGCGCAATCAGCATCACGTCCGCCTGCTGCGCCAGATTTACATGGGCCACATGGAACTGAAAATTCCGGTCAAAAGTATCAATCAGGCATTTATGATTTGTCAACGTTTCAAACGCCGTCGGGTGAATGAAGTTTGCCGCATTCCGCGTCATGATCACATGCACCTGGGCATGTTGTTTCACCAACATACTTGCCAGGGAAGCAATTTTGTAAGCCGCAATACTCCCCGTCACTCCAAGTACGACTGTCTTTCCCTCTAACATCCGCCTACTCCTCATCCAGTCCTGCCTTGTCAGACAACTGCCCGTGTTTTTCATAATTGGTCACTCTCAAAATGCGGTTAATTTCGTCCACAAATACGACGGAAGGCTTATGTTCTCTTGCCTCGTCAGGGGTCATATCCGCATAGGACATGATAATAATTTTATCCTTCACGGAAGCGCATCTTGCCGCCGCTCCGTTCAGGCAAATCATACCGCTTCCCCGTTCCCCGGCAATTGTATAGGTGTCAAAACGGGCGCCATTGTTAATGTTTACAACCTGAACCTTTTCATATTCCAGGATTCCAGCCGCATCCAGCAAATCTGCATCAACCGTGATGCTTCCCACATAATCAAGCGCTGCCTGAATAACCGTTGCACGATGAATTTTTCCTTTTAACATCTGAAGTGTCATACTGCAATTTCCCTCCGTTACTCTACAATAAAGTTGTCTATCAATCTTGTCTTTCCGATATAAACAGCCATTGCAACCAGGACCGGGGCTTTGATTTCAGTCACCTGCTGCATAGTCAGTCCGTCCACAGCTTTTACGTAATCAATTTTTGCCAGCGGTTCCGTCCCGATATTTTTCTTCATGGCGTCCACCAGCTTTGCCGCGTCGGTTTCACCGTCTTCTACCATCTTCTGTCCCATAAAAATTGTTTTACTTAAAATGAGGGCCGCTTTTCTCTCTTCCTCTGAGAGATAGGTATTTCTGGAGCTTTTGGCAAGCCCGTCCTCCTCGCGGACGATTGGACAGCCGATGACTTCCACATTCATATTCAGGTCCTCCACCATATGTTTGATAACTGCAAGCTGCTGTGCATCTTTCTGGCCGAAATATGCGCGATCCGGCTGCACAATGTTAAAAAGCTTGCTCACAACGGTGCAGACGCCCCGGAAATGAACCGGACGGCTTAAACCGCACAATTCTTCGGTCAATACGGTCATATCCACAAATGAACTGAAGTTCTCGTGATACATTTCCTCCGGCTCCGGATGAAAAATCAAATCCGCGCCAAGGCTCTCGCAAAAGGCGCTGTCTTTTTCAAGGTCCCTCGGATAGCTTTCCAAATCCTCCGCAGGGCCAAACTGCATCGGATTGACAAAAATGCTGACTGCCACCTTATCATTATTTTCACGGGCTTTGCTGATCAGGCTTCCGTGTCCTTCGTGCAGGTATCCCATTGTCGGCACCAGCCCAACCGTTTTTCCTTCCTTTTTCCAATTTCCTACAATTTCTTTTACTTCCCTGATTGTTGATACAATCTGCATTGCTTCTTTTCTCTCCTTTCAAGTGCATTCCGGGGCAATTCGGCAGTTTGCCGCTTATTCAAGACTCTCTCGCGAGTCCTGGCGCGGGATTCGGGTCAGCTTTGCTGACATAATTTTTCTATTATTTCATCAGAAATCGCATATGTATGTTCCTTTGACGGGAATGTTCCTGCCTTCACCTCAGATGCGTAATCCGCAAATGCCTGTTTCATGATTTCTCCCACATTGGCAAAACGTTTTACGAATTTTGGTGTGAAATCCGAGAACATACCGAGCATGTCCTGATTTACCAGGACCTGTCCGTCACAGCCTGCGCCTGCGCCGATACCAATCGTAGGAATATTGATGGTATTTGTGACAATCTCGGCAAGCTTTGCCGGAACACATTCCAATACTACCATAGATGCACCCGCTTCTTCAACAGCTTTTGCATCTTCTATCAATTTTCGCGCAGCTTCTTCACTCTTACCCTGCACTTTAAATCCGCCGAATGCATTGATTGACTGGGGGGTCAGGCCGATATGGGCACAAACCGGAATGTCCGCATCCACAATTGCTTTAATCTGCGGGCAGACCTTTGCGCCGCCTTCAAGTTTTACCCCGTGGGCATGTCCCTCTTTCATCAGGCGTCCGGCATTCATAACAGCATCATACATAGACGCCTGATAGGACATAAACGGCATATCTGCCAGTACAAATGCATTTTTTGCCCCTCTGCTGACCGCAGCAACGTGATGGATCATATCTTCCATTGTAACAGGAAGGGTATCCTCGTAACCAAGAATCGTATTTCCCAGGGAATCGCCGATCAGGAGCACTTCGATCCCTGCCTCGTCCATCAGCTTTGCCATGGAATAATCATAGCATGTCAGCATTGTGATTTTTTCCTTATTTTCTTTGTGTTTTTTTAATGTTGCAATTGTTGTTTTCATTGTGTTATTATCCTTTCTACCTCATGATAATCCCGTTCCGGGTGCTTCTTTTTTGCTACTTTCAATACCTGCTTTGACAGGCATCTGTAGACTTCTTTCTCCTCATCGGTCAGACTGGAAATATGATCCAGTATCGTAGACAGGTCATTCCGCTCAACAGGTCCCGTCAGCGCTTCCACGGTACCGTAATGTACGATATTTTCCGCGTTTCCCATAATCAATGGAGACAGCGCCTTATGTGCATTCAATGAAGAAAAACCGCAGTCCCGCAGCATATCCTCACATAGCTCCGTCAGCCCCACATACAGATTGCTGACCATTGCCGCAGCCGCATGATAGCGTACTTTATCCCGCGCGGAAATCACTTCCACCGGATTGCCGAATCCCTCAAACATATGCAAAAACCAGTTCAGGTATCTGGGATGCCCCTCAATCGTAAAAAACGCATGAGAAAGCTCTTTGTAGGAATTGTACTTGTCATTAACTGCGAAAAGCGGATGAATAGAATAACCATAAGCGCGGTAGCGCTCTATATCCGAAAAGACAGCGGAACTCAAAGAACCGCTGAAATGACCTATAATCTTATTTTGAATCGGAAGCATCCTTAACTGTTCCCACACAGAGCCGATCGCTCCGTCCGGAACTGCCAGAAATATGGCATCACTATCCTCTACCAGATATCTCATATTTGTATACTGTCTGGTATTTGTAAAATTTGCTGCTTCCATTGATGACTGGGTGGTTCGATTATAATACCCGGTCACCCTGACGCCGCGCTCGGTTAGATATTTCCCAAAAGAGAAACCTACTTTCCCTGCGCCGATAAAACCAATGTCCATACGCATCCCTCCATTCTTAGTGGCGGGATAGTGAAGTCTCGTTTGCACTATGCAATACAAGCTCCGTTTCAAAATAATCTTTCATAGGTATAGTTTCTTTTCAGAATACTATCCATTTGCTAAGTGTGATATGTGTCGCTAAGCGAAGCTATTATACCGTGTTCACTAAGCTCATACTTCACTTTCAGTTCGTATTCGCCAAGTGTACAGGTATTAGTTCTGCTAGGCTCGTAAATACCTCGCCAAGCAGAAACTATTATATCACCAACGTTTTTATTCGTAAACATTTTTTTGCCGTCAAAATGTTACAGCACCATGCTTTCGTATTCGCCCCGCCATCTCAAAAGAAGCTCCGTCTGCCTCTGTTTCCAGTCAAAGGCAGACGCCGCCGCAGAAGCAGCTTTGCGCTCATAATAGTAATCCGGGTTGTCGCTTGCCTCCGTAAATTTGCCCAGTGCTTCACGCATAACGCCAAAATTGATTTCCAGCTCATGTTCCTCCATCAAAAACGTATCCGGCACATAATTGAGCGCATACAGGTAGGCTTCCCTGGATGCTGTGGATTTCCGTTTTTTATACGCCTGCGCAAACATCACTGCCGCTTCCTCAAACAGAAACAGCCGCGCATACGCCACGCCCAGATTGTGCATAACATTTCCCTGAAGTTCCTCTGTCATGCGTTCCATATAATCGGGCTGCAGCAGTTCCAGATAGCTATAGGCTGCCTGCCGGTACTTTTTTGCTGCCAGCAGATGATCTCCCCGCATCTTCCGGCATTCCATCGCCGTCTTTCCGCGCATACTCTCCAGCAGGCCGTCGAGCCTCTCCAATTCCGCTTTTGTATAATAGCCGGATTCTTTAAAAATCAACGCCACACAATCATATACATTCTTTGTCCTGGCATATAATTGATGCAGTTCTTTCGCAAGCTTCGGACGTCCAAGCTCCTCCTCAATCCACCGGAATAACGGATCGGAAATCCAGCTTTTATCCAGCAGGAACAAATTTGTCTCCATATAATAGCTCAATTCTTCTATCGTATACAAATGTACCGACATCGTATCGTGAAAAAACGGATTTTTTGCACGACGGTTTTCACACAGCCTAAATTCTCCCATAATTTATCCTCTATTCTGATACGCTTTTCTGATACGCTTTTCTGCCAGCTTCCCGATTTGATTCCTGTCAGTCTTTCGACATACCTCCTGCCGGTTTCCCAATATGATTCCTGTCAGTCTTTCGGTATGATTCCCGTCAGTTTCCAATATCAAGTAAGAAAGTCCAGACTTTCCCGCTGCTCTCAAACAGCTCCCCGAAACCATCGTCGCTGATTTCCAGCAAAACACTATTTCCGCTCTGCGGCACGGCTCTCACTTTCAGACGAATGGTTTTCGCCGGTCTTTCCGGTATATCATCCAGCTCAAATGTGCGTATTTTTGTATTTAACTGTCCTCTGGCGCGAATCCACACTTCAAATTTTGGGTTCCGGTCATAAATCAGGTAATACTCATTCACAGGTTCAAACCAGTTTCTTCCCGCCTCGGTCAGGCATAAAAATGTGATTTCTTCCCCCTCCTGCACCTTCATGTTGACCTCGCCCTGCATTTTGTAGGAGCAGTCATAAAAATAATTCCATCCCATCTGGTTTTCCCGCCGGAAAGCCGCCATGCAGGCGCCTCTGGTATACAGATTTTTTCCCAAAAATACCCGCTTGTTCGGTCCCATAACCCTGAGGGATTCCCTGAGCCATCCCCCGTCAAAGCCATCTCCTATGAAGTATACTCCCGAAATAATTCGCTTCATAAATGCTTCGCGCAGTACATTTGCAAAAAACTCATCCCGAAATTCAGGATTTCCGAGAGCGGCAGCCGGAACCTGCCAGCTCCTTTTTACAGGGGACACGATTTGAATCTTTCCGTTCCCGTTCCGATGCAATAGAATAAACTGAATATTATCCCCTGAAAAATCGAATAACACCACGTCATGCATCCAGATAGATGATTCCTGATGAAACGTGTGGGCGAAAAAGCTCTCCCCGTAATCCATCAATACTGCCTGCTCTGCGGGAAATTCCAGCTCCTCTCTCACATAGCCAAACAGTTCCACTACATCCGTTGTAATTTCCGGTACGGTCAGCGCCAGGCACGGTATTAATCCCTCAAAATCATACCGCTCCTTCAGACGAATCAGCCGGCGGATAAACTGCACAAGCAGACTGTGGTAAAGCGTGGCTTCTTTCTCCTGCAGCGCATGGGCAAACAGGTTATCGTAAAACTCTCCGTCCGGGCGGTTTTCCCGCCGAATCGCCTCATCGCCATAATAATTTCCCTGTTTCCCCACAAAGATAGCCGTCGGTATCTGATATTTTTCTTCCCCCGGAACGGTCGAGATTGTTTCAGGCTCTTTCATTCCCGCATGATACAGGCTGACCATAGCCCTCTCATATCCCAGATCGATTCCGATGTACAATTCCTTCTTTTGTATCACTTTTTTTACTCCTCAATCGGTAAAAACAATGTCTCAGTCAAGTCGTTCATCTGAGCATATTCATACTGTGCCCTGCTGTCTGCCGCCTCATTTGACAGATTACAGATTTTTCCGTAGCGCGTTTCCTTCAGCTCTTTTTCGCAGGAGGGCTGCTTTAGCTGTCCGCTGAAAAGATAATCTCCCTCCCGGTTCAGAATACTGTATTCCAAAGTATCCTCTGCAAACAGCCTGACACACAGCGTATAAATTCCCGGCACAGCTTCCGTCATAGGCTCCTTCCCGGAGAATACATTCGCCAATGCTCCCGCCATGTATGTCTTTCTTATCATCCGCACATAAAGGGATTTTCCCTGCACTCCATGATACTGCACAACCTTTACGCCCGTCAGTAAATATTTGCGCTTCATCCAAACTGGCAGAGATTCATAAAAATCAAAACAGATACCCGACAGCAAATATTTTTTCAGTATCCTTTCCGCAATCTCTGTCCACGCATCCTCAGGCTGCTCCGCATACGCCTTCAAAAAAGCTGTCTCACAGTATGCATTCAGTCCCTTTGACCGCTTAAGCGATTCCCCTATGTAAGTGCGCGCCGCCTCCGGAAGCGCAGCCTGTCCGATCAAAAAATTCCTGGAAAACCCGGATACATAAGCGTTCAGTATTGGAGCCGCCTCTGCATCCGAACTGATTTCTTCAAACAGCTTTTCATGTTCTTTTATAAACTTTCCGGTAAACAGCATTCGGATCATCAACTGTTCTTTATATTTCAGGGTTTCTATATGTTCCGCCTCTCCGAGACAGATTGCCGTATACATCTCCTCGATAGAACCTGAAAAAAGCTCCAACTGCTCTTTCAAATCCTGCTCCCGTATCTTCTTTTCCTCTGAATCCGCCGGAATTTCCTGCTTCTGCTCAGGAGCGTAAATGTGCTGCCCGGAAATCATTTTGCGCAGCCGGAAGCTGTCCTTTGCCGCATAGACCCGGCCGGAAGCATCCTCATACAAAATAACAAACGGTCTTTGGTATAAATAAATATATGCGCTGTCCTGATACACCGGAACTCTCTGCTTTGACCTCATCTCTCTTTGCAGAACGTGAATATTTGCGATTTTTTCCCCGGAAGTATGCACCCGGTAACAGCTCTCGGCTTCTTTTTTTAAAGTATTCCACTGTTCCGCATCTGACTGGCGTTTTACTTCCTCATAGATAATGGCGAGGTCCTCGCTCATGTGTCCTTTTTCCAACTCCCTGGCTGCAAAATTTTTCACCATCACCATATAGGCATCCCAGTCTTTTCCCAACCGCTGACGGTTCCGGACAACATAGGAAAACAGCGCTGCCTTTCGCTTCGCGGGAAGGGAACTGTTCATAGAAAAGTACCTGATAATCTCATTTGGAAGCGCGCCGTTCGCTTTGCTCCAGGACAGCATATAAGCCTCATAAAGCCCCGCAATCTTCAAATGCTGGTTAATCCCCCTCTGAAACCACGGAAAATACGCCTCTCCATAGCGATTCATTTTAATCAGGTAAACGCAGATGGATTTCACCGCCTCATTGTTCTGCAGCAGCTTATGGCAGCGCCCCATCACCCAAAAAAAGTTCGGCTCAAACTGCTTTTTCAACTGTGAAAACGCCAATATCCGCAAAGCCAGTTCTTCATTGAGCAGATTCTTTTTCGCAATCCAGTAAATCAAATGCTTTTCAAACAAATCCTGCTTGTGCAGAAGCTGCGGATTTTCCCTGAGCAGCTTGGCCGCCTCCTGATAAAATACAGGGCTGATGCTGTATTCGGAAGCAAATTTTTTAATCATGTTATATTTCCGCTCCGGATTGCGCAGCAGCGCTTCGTCAATCTGAATCAAAATCCATGCCAGAACCGGATGAGACGGGTACTTCAAAAAAATTTCCCGTACCTTCACAGTCACATCTCTCAGATAGGATGCCTCTTCACCAAAGGTGGTCAGATACAGATAAAACGCGGAGAGCGGTGAACGCTGGCTGCGAATATTCTTTGGAAGATTCCGCAATTCCTCCTCTGCTTCCTCCCGCTTTTCGTTTTTCAGATAAATATAAGCCGCGAAAAGCTCATTCCACCGGTTATCCGGCTCCAACTCCTTCGCTCTGGAAATCAACGGCAGGGATTCCTCCATCCAGCTATACGCATCTGATTCGCCAAGCCTGTAAGCCAGATATTTCTGTTCCAGCAAAAA
>CAZGMH010000032.1:0-7264 GCA_964526765.1 uncultured Eubacterium sp. | reverse complement strand
TATACGCATCTGATTCGCCAAGCCTGTAAGCCAGATATTTCTGTTCCAGCAAAAATCGAATCCGGTTCTTTTTCGATGCGGCGGATTTTTCCCGCTTTTCCCGTTTCCGGGAAGCGGTAATCACCACTTTCTGCTTCTGAAAACAGTTTTCCAGCGTAATAACCGCATAATTTTTTCCCCCATGCATCAGCCGCGGTATCACCTGATAGGAGATTTCCGCATGTTTGCCGATAAAATCATACATTTGTATCCGCGTTTTGGAAAGACGGATAAACGGTTCGCTGCACTGTACCCGGATATCAATAAATCCCCATTCACTTTTTGCGACAGAAAGCGTATCTGTCAATGTATCATTAAGCTCCAAAAACTGCCGGTCTTTGTTTTTTATCTCAAACCGACTCCGTTTCTTTTTGCCGCAGCCGATTAAAAATTCTTCCATCTCATGTGAGCCATTGCTTCTGCAGGTGATTCCCCGGTAAAGCAGACTGCAGGATTCCGCCTGTTCATGAAAAATATTTGGAAAATGCGGAGACTGAAATACCTTCAACGCTTCTTCCCAATTCAATTTGCAGAGGTTGGTAAAATCATTCAAAGTCTTTATCCTGCCAATGGATGTCTGCAAATACTGCTTTGTAATGCGCGCACAAAAGGAAAGCAGATATTCCCCGGCGCTGCTTGTGATTACAAACTGTCCCTCATCCACATCCCCCTCTGATAACTGTTCCGTATGATAAGCAAAGCGGATGACTGCCTTTTTCCCGTCAAATTCCGTGACAAGGCAGGAGATGTTCGGATTCTGGCAGGTTACAATCCCGCGCACGGGCATATCCGTACTGCTTTCCAACTGAAAACTCCCCTCATAGGTTTCATTTTCAATTACTGAAAATTCCAGATTTTTATCTGGCAGAAGCAGGTGACAATCTTCACATTCAAATTTGCCCTGTATCATATCCTGTATTTTTCTTTTCATTTTTCCAACCTGATTTCTGCTGCATATAAACGATATGTTCCAATAAATTGTTTCAATAAAATTTGTTGCTTTTTTAAGGTTTCTCTTTATAATAGTAAAGTATAAACGATTTTTGCGCTTCTTGCAACGTATGAATCTCCTTCTGCAAAGTGGATTGTGCAAAAATCAATGTTACACAGGGGAAAATGAGTATGATGGGATCAACAAAACATATATTGGAAAAAATCACATCGCGGCTGAAATCATCAGCCCGCTGGATTCTGTTTTCTGTCCTCTCCGGCATCGTCATCGGATTTGTGGGGACAGCGTTTTATTATGGGATGCAGGCAGTGACAGATTTGAGAATTGCCCACCCGTGGCTTCTTTTTCTGCTTCCGGCAGGAGGACTTGCGATTGTATGGCTCTATCATGTCCTGCACGATGAAAAGGATACAGGAACAAACCTGGTTCTCTCGGCAATTCATTCCAACGACAATATTCCGCTTCGAATGGCGCCGCTGATTTTTATTTCTACGCTGGTGACACATTTATTTGGCGGTTCCGCCGGACGTGAGGGAGCCGCCCTGCAGCTCGGCGGAAGTATCGGAAACAGCCTTGGAAAATTATTCCGCTTTGATGACAAGGATCAGCATATCATGATTATGTGCGGCATGAGCGCTTCCTTCTCCGCGCTTTTCGGAACTCCGATGGCGGCGGCAATTTTTTCTATGGAAGTAGTCAGTGTCGGAATCATGCACTATGCCGCTTTGGTACCCTGCGTAATCGCGGCTCTGATTTCCCACGGGATTGCCTCTTATTTCGGTATCGTCCCGGAGACGTTTGCCCTTGGAGCATTGCCTGACTTTACGCCAAAGACGGCTGTGTTAATCGGAATCCTGGCTGTTTTGTGCGCGCTGGTCAGCATTCTGTTCTGCGTCATCCTTCACAGTGCAGAAAAACTCTACAAACATTTTTTTAAAAATCCTTATCTGCGGGCGCTTGCCGGAGGCTGTATCGTCATCGCGCTGACACTGATTGTAGGAAACCGGGATTACAACGGAACGGGAATGCAGATTATTGAACAGTGTATGGAGGGAAATGTATTTCCTCTCGCCTTTTTGCTGAAAATGATTTTTACGGCGGCTACTCTGGGCGCCGGATATAAGGGCGGCGAGATTGTCCCCTCTTTCTTTATCGGGGCGACTTTTGGATGTCTGTTCGGTAATTTGATTGGTCTTTCCCCTGCACTCTGCGCATCCGTAGGAATGGGCGCAGTATTCTGCGGCGTAACAAACAGTCCGATTACTTCCCTCCTGATCTGTTTTGAATTGTTTGGATTTGAGGGAATGCCCTATTATCTGATCGCCATTGCGCTCAGTTACATGCTTTCGGGATATTATGGCCTTTACAGCAGCCAGAAAATTATTTATTCCAAATATAAGACAGAATATATTAACCGGAAAACAAATGATTAAAAATCAATGTGCAGAGCCGTTCCAACCGTACAGCCCTGCACATTATTTTTTTAATATTTTTTTATCCGTTCTATGAGAGCATCTACCGCTTCTTCCTTTGTCGCCCAGCTTGTACAGAAACGCACCGCGCTGTGTGTCTCATCAATCCGCTGCTGATACTCATACGCAAAGTCCCTGCTCAAATCTGCAAGCAGTTCATCCGGCAGGATTGGGAACTGCTGGTTCGTCGGAGAATCCACAAGACAGGAAATCTGACATTCTTCAAAGGTATCCCGCAGCTTCTCGGCCAGCCTTGCCGCGTGACCGGAGATTTCAAAATAAAGGCCATCCTCAAACAATGTCTCAAACTGAATCCCTAACAGCCTTCCCTTTGCCAGCATGCCGCCATGAAGTTTTATATTGTACCGGAAATCCTTTTTCAATTCTTCTCCTGAAATTACAACCGCTTCCCCGAACAGCGCTCCTACTTTCGTGCCGCCGATGTAAAATACATCCGTCAGGGCTGCAATATCCGGCAGTGTCAAATCATTTTCCCTGCAGCTAAGCCCGTAGCCAAGCCGTGCGCCGTCCAAAAACAAATACAGATTGTTTTCTTTGCAGGTGTTACTGATATCGGTCAGTTCATCTTTTGTATAAATCGTTCCCAGCTCCGTCGGGTTGGATATGTAGACCATGCCCGGCTGAACCGTATGTTCAAAGCTGTCGCTTTCATAGTGTGCCTTTACATACGCCCGAATCTGGTCTGCGTCAATTTTTCCGTCTCCGGAAGGCAGGGCTAATATTTTGTGTCCGGTAGCCTCCACCGCCCCTGTTTCATGTACATTGATGTGTCCGCTGTCCGCCGAGATGACTCCCTGATACGGTTTGAGCGCCGAATCAATCACTGTAAAATTTGTCTGGGTTCCTCCCACCAGGAAATGAATATCCAGAGAATCATTTTTGCAGGCCTTTCGAATCAGGTCACGCGCCCTTTCGCAGTGCGGATCAATCCCATATCCGTTTGTCTGCTCCATATTTGTCTCGATCATACGCTGTAAAATACGCGGATGCGCACCTTCCGTATAATCGCTGTTAAATCTTATCATACTACAGCCGCTCCTTTCAGAATATTTATGGAAATCCCCTTATCTTCTTGTATCTCTCATAAAATCTGTTATATAATAACATAAATATATTCATCTTCACAATATACTTTATTCAGTATTCAGTTTAAAAGTTTTTATCAAAACAGAAACGGGAGAAAATATATGCAAAAAGAAAATATTATACGTCAGCATTTAAAAATATCCGGTTGTGTACAAGGCGTCGGTTTCCGGTATCGGGCTAAATATGCGGCGGGAGGACTCGGCGTTACCGGATGGGTGCTCAATGAATGGGACGGCACTGTGGAAATGGAAGTACAGGGCTCGATGGAACAGATTAACAAGATGTTGAAGCTGATCAACCAGAGCCCCTATATTCGCATTGAAGATATTGACAGGAAAACACTTCCAATTGATGTACATGAAACCGGTTTTCATGTGAGATAAACGAATTATTTTACAAGTATTTTACAAATTCGTTTTTTCTACTGCATTATTTTACAAATTCATATTCTACTGTATGATTTTCGTTGCTTAGACGGATGCCGCTGATGTCTTCCGGATTGATTATTTCCGAAGAATCTTCCCCAAGGCAGAGCTGCTCCCAAACATTCATAAATGCATCTGACACAACGAGACAGTCGTATCCAAATTCATTATCTTTCATTTCCTGTGCCAAATCATTCATTGCCGCATGCCGTTGCCCCAGTGCAAGACTGCTCCCATCCTCTTTTATAAGAGCTACGCTGTCAACCATTTCCCGCATCAATACTTCATCCGAAAGAAGAAGTTCACTGCGGTAAACATATCCGTTCTCACTGACGGAATTCAAAAACACATCGTGACTTTTTCCATATACCACATAAGACAGTTTAGACAGACGGATATAATTCGGCTCATAATATGGACTGAGCTCCTCACCGCCGACAGCCTGCAGAACATATTCGTAAACAGGCACATTACAGGTTACATCCAGCGACGCCGTATAGGTTCCGTCGGATAACTGATACGTAAATATAAATGTATCAAGAGCCGGTGACCAGTTCGAATTGGTACAGGTACAGTAAAAATAACGTGTGGTCGGCGTCCTGTAATCCTCAATCTCAACATATCCGGCGCTTAAATTGGTACCGTAGTCCACCGTATTGCCCTTAAAATCGGGAATAAAATACAGTTTATCCTGTTCCCATTCTTCCAAATCTCCCGAATACAGCCACTTCTCACCGGTCTCGTCAAGCGCCTCATATTTTACGGTCATCTGAACTGTCACTTCATCCGACAGTAATTCTATTACCTGCAGTTTTACATGTCCGTCACTTGCCTCAAATACATTTTCTTCCACATATTCCGCGGCAGCCTTTTCTTTTTTCAAAAATCCCTGAAACAAATCCTTTACTTCTTCCCCAAATACGGTCGTGCTCAGAAGCATCACTGCCACCAGAGCGGCAGCAACCGCCTTTCCACGGGAAAAACGTCTGCGCGCTGCCGTTTTTTTGTTCTGTTGGGCGGCAGATGCTTTTCTTATCTGCTCTCTGATGCGTTCTGATTGTTCTTCTGTCGGTTTTACATGCTCAAAGGTATCCTTATACAATTTGTTCATCTGTTGACCTCCTCCAAAAATTGTTTTAAATGCTTTCTTGCACGGTGCATCCGCATGGATACCGCAGAACTTGAAATATTTAACATCTCTGCAATTTCATCCATTGTGTATCCCTCATAATAATGCAGGTGCACAGCGGCCCGCTCCTTTGCCGGCAGTTCCATAACAGCAAAAAATAATTCTGACTGTTCCTGATGTTCAAAAGCTTTCTGAAAGCTTACGTCCAGCGGTTCCGTTTTCTTTCTCCAGGATGATTTCAAAATATTCCGGCACTGATTTGCCGTCACCTGCATAAGCCATGCCTTTTCCTTTCCGGCTTGCAAATGAGGCTGCTTTTCCAACAATTTTAAAAAAGTACACTGGGTGATATCTTCCGCATCCTGGCATGAACCCGTAAAACTGTACGCAAATCGATATATATCATAATGATAAGCTTCAAAGAGTAGTAAAATATCTTTCTCTGTCATTTTTCCACCGGCTTTCTTTTTAAGCTTTCACTTATAAAACAATATCAGAAGCCAAATCCACACATCATTTCACAAAAATATAGTTAAAGTTGATTACAAAACGAACTTCTGGTTTTACTCTTAAACCAAGTTGATTTTAGAATATTGCGAAACAATTTCTTATGAAAAAATGAAAACAGAATCATCTGCTGCCAAATGATCCTGCATTCGAATTAATGTACCACTTTTAACTGCCTGTCAAAACTCCGAAAAATTATTTACCATCTCGCTGTCCCCCATCCCAAAATCTACTTCACCCTTGTATTCATAAATTAAATATGGTATTATAACAAAAGAAGGAATAACCGCCCTCAAAGTGGTTAGTCTCCCAGGTAATAATATAAGCCTACCCGGTTTGCTAAGTACAAGGTAGGCTTATTTTATTTTCGCTTGTTATTCCTATCTATGTAGGCAAGCAGTGCAATTAAAAACGAACCACCCAAAAATAACAGGTTTAGAATTTCGGATATATCCATTTGCACCACCTCCCCTCTGTACAGAGTCGGGAGATTCACCACCTTGTAACACAGTTATTCCTTGAATTTTATAATATCACATTTTTATACGTATATACAATACTATTTTCGCCTATCAAACTTTTTCCGCTGTCATATAGGTATCCAGACCTTCAAACTGTTCTGAGTAGCTGACTGCCCCCTCATATTGGTTGGACTGCAGCACAATATTAACCGTATTGCGGACACAGCGTTTCAGTTCACGAACGTCCAATGTCCCTTCGTCCAGAGCTTTGCGGATGGATTCATGGTCGGCAGGAGCGCCGGGCATAACCATATCATTCCCGGCACGCATACATCCTGCTGCCGTACATTCACCGGCAGTGGAACCGGTTGTTGTCGTCCAGTCTGTCATAATCGCGCCTTTAAATCCCCATTCATCTCTCGCCGCTTTTGTACAGATATCATAACAGTTTGCTGCATGAACGCCGTTAATCATGTTATAAGATGTCATTATGCTCATCGGCTGGGCATTTTTTACTGCAATTTCAAAGCCTTTCAGATAGATTTCACGCAGTGTACGCTCCGAAAGTACAGAATCACTCCCCATTCGATTATCCTCCTGATTGTTGCAGGCAAAATGTTTGATTGTAGTGCCGCACCCTGGCGCCCTCTGTACTCCCAGTGTCATGGAAGAAGCCATCATGCCTGTCAACAGCGGGTCCTCGGAATAATACTCAAAATTTCTTCCGCAAAGCGGATTTCTGTGAATGCACATACCGGGGGCAAGCCACAATGTCACCTCAAACAATTCCATTTCATGACCGATCATTTCTCCGACTTCTTTTATCAAATCCACATCCCAGGTCTGCGCCAGCAGCGTACCCACAGGGATTGCCGTACAATACTGATAGTAAGTAGTACCTGTCTTTTCCTTTGCGGGGGCAAAAAATCCTCCTTCAAAAGCTTCCAGAAAATCGCCCTTAACAATCCTGCCATTTTCAACCTGATATGTCCTGTTCAGACGCAGGCCCGCCGGTCCATCCGCCAAAACGATACTTGCCACATTCCACGGCTCCGCCTGCGCTGTGGTTACGGTCTCTGCTGCCGCACCCGGCACGGTCTGTCCCGCATTCCCCAGTTCGCTTCCCTGTCCTTTGACAATATCTCCGGTTGCCAGTTCCACTAATTGTTCCA
>CAZGMH010000031.1:14983-16437 GCA_964526765.1 uncultured Eubacterium sp. | reverse complement strand
GCGCTTATATTGGACAGGCGGACTTCCAGGAAAACCTGCCGGATTCCCTGCGCTTTTGCCTGGCGAAGCATCTCCGCCACAATAGAAAATCCGATTCCCCGGCGCCGCGCCTGTTCCGATACGGCTACATTTGTGATCTCTCCCTCGTCTGCCGCCGCATAAAGTCCGCAATAAGCTGCGATTGTCCCATCCGCCATCTCTGAAACAAGAAAAATATTGTCCGGCTGCTTCAGGGCATCCGCAAACCCCTTTTTGCTCCAGGGCAAGCTGAAATTCCTGGCTTCCAATTCCGCTGCCGCGGGAATATCCCCCGGCGCCATCCTGCGGATTTTTATTTCCTGTGCCTTCAGGGGCACATACACGTTTTTAACATTTTCCCTGTGCATCCAGCTTTTCCTTCCGCTCCCGCTCAGCCTGGGATAAACGCAGATAATCCGGTTTATGCTCCGCGGCGGTTTCCATCTTTCCCTCTTTTGCGTATTGCAGCGCCAGATAAGCCACCGCCCCTGCACGCTGTTTGTTCATATGTGCCGGTGCAAAAGTATACGGAACCCTGCAATGCTCTTTAATATACGGGTAAAATACCGGAACGCCGTCTCCCAAAAATACGGCCGGGCGTTCAAGTTCGTTGATATTCTCCACGATTTCATCAATTCCAACCGCACACTGGCTGCGTATGATTTTAAGCTGCCCGCTCTCAAATTCATAGATTCCTGTGTAAGTTTGATTTCTCCTTGCATCCATCAGCGGGCAAATCATATCCTGATGTCCCCAGAGATTGCAGGCAAGAGCGTCCACCGTAGGTATATGAATTAACGGTTTTTCCAACGCCAGCCCCAATCCCTTGGCGGTGGCGGAACCGATGCGAAGTCCGGTAAAGGAGCCGGGACCTGCGGATACGGCAATCGCATCTATGGTATTCAAGTCCAGCTCTATCATCTTTGCCACCTCATCCAGCATAGGCAAAAGTGTCTGGGAATGTGTTTTTTTGTAATTTACAGTATATTCTCCCAGCAGGTTGTCGTCCTCCACAACGGCGACGCCCGCCACCAGTCCCGAACTGTCCAATGCCAGTATTTTCATAAATGCCGCACCTCCTCAATCGTAATCCTGCGGTAATCAAATCCCTTTTCCAAATCCTTTTCTATGCGGATTTCCCGATAGGATTGAGGCAGAATTTCGCTGATCAGATTTGCCCATTCTATCATGGTCACGCCATTTCCGTAAAAATAGTCCTCATATCCGATTTCTTCCATCTCCTCAACGTCTCCGATTCGGTAGACGTCAAAGTGATAGAAGGGCATACGTCCCTCCTCGTAAACCTGAACAATTGTAAAAGTAGGGCTGCTAATCGGTTCGGTGATGCCCAGCCCTGCCGCCACGCCCTGAGTAAGAACCGTTTTACCAACGCCAAGATCGCCAACCAGGGTAAATACATCCCCCGGCGATGCCTC
>CAZGMH010000031.1:0-14883 GCA_964526765.1 uncultured Eubacterium sp. | reverse complement strand
TTCATTGTCAAAGCAATCCGCTTTTTCTTCAAATCTACGCTCATGACCTGAACATCCACCACGTCTCCGACAGAAACGGCTTCCAGCGGATGTTTGATAAAACGGTCGCATATCTGCGAAATATGTACCAATCCGTCCTGATGGACGCCGATATCCACGAAAGCTCCGAAATCAATCACGTTTCGGACTGTTCCCTTCAATATCATGCCCGGTTTTAAATCCTTCATTTCCAGCACATCCGTGCGCAGGATTGGTTTCGGCATATCCTCACGGGGATCACGCGCCGGCTTTTCCAGCTCTTTTACGATATCCTGCAGTGTAAGCTCCCCGATTCCCAGCTCTTTTGCACATTGCCGATAATTTCCGATTTTCTTTGAAAGACCCTTTAAGGTTCCTTTTTCTATATCCTCCGCTGAAAAGCCAAGGGATGCCAAAAGCTGCCCCGCGGCTTCATAGCTTTCCGGGTGAACGCTGGTCGCATCTAACGGCTGGTCTCCCCCGGTAATCCGCATAAATCCGGCACACTGCTCATAAGCCTTCGGTCCAAGCTTTGCCACCTTCAAAAGCTGTTTCCGGTTTGTAAATCTGCCATTCTCCTCCCGATAGGAAACAATATTTTTCGCAATAGTTTTTGAGATTCCCGAAATATATTCCAACAGGGAGGCGGAAGCCGTATTCAAATCCACCCCGACCTTATTCACACAATCCTCGACAACGCCCTCCAGAGCTTCCCCGAGCTTTTTCTGGTTCATATCATGCTGATACTGACCGACGCCGATGGATTTCGGGTCAATTTTTACCAACTCCGCCAGTGGGTCCTGCAATCGTCTCGCGATAGATGCCGCACTCCGCTGTCCCACATCGAAATTCGGAAATTCCTCTGTCGCCAGCTTGCTCGCGGAATATACGCTGGCTCCCGCCTCACTGACGATTACATACTGTACCGGAACCGGTATTTCCTTCAGCAGTTCCACAATAACCTGCTCCGATTCTCTGGAAGCGGTTCCGTTTCCGACGGAGATAAGTGTAATATGATATCTGGAAATCAGTTTTTTCAGGATAGCTTTTGCCTCAGCCACCTTGTTCTGGGGCGCTGTCGGGAAGATCACCACCGTGTCCAGCACTTTTCCTGTGGCATCCACAACCGCCAGCTTACATCCGGTACGGAAAGCCGGATCCCAGCCGAGCACAACCTGTCCGCTAATCGGCGGCTGCATCAGAAGCTGTTCCAAATTCCTGCCAAATACCCGGATTGCGCCGTCCTCCGCCGTTTCCGTCAGGGCGCTGCGGATTTCCCGCTCAATCGCCGGGGCGATCAGACGTTTATAGCTGTCCTCTATCACACGCTCCAAAACCGGACTTGTATTTGGGTTGTCCTTTCGAATCACTTTCTTTCTCAGGTAACGGAGAATATCCTCCTCCGGCGCTTCGATTTTGACATTGAGCACTTTTTCCTTTTCCCCGCGGTTTAAGGCAAGTATCCGGTGTCCTGCCAGTTTAGACAGCGGCTCCTCAAAATCGTAGTACATTTCATATACGGACTCCGCTTCCCCATCCTTTGCCGAAGACAGAATTTTTCCCTTTTTCATCGTCTTTTCCCGGATGAAAGTGCGGTAATCCGCCTCGTCAGAAATATTCTCAGCCAGAATATCCATCGCTCCGGCAATGGCTTCCTCCACAGTCTCAACGCCCTTTTCCGCATTCAGGAACGCTCCCGCCTCTGTCTCGATGGATTTTGCCGTTATCTGAAGCGAAATGATATTTGCCAAAGGCTCCAATCCCTTTTCCTTCGCAATAATTGCACGGGTACGGCGTTTCGGGCGGTACGGACGATACAGATCGTCCACGGCTACCAATGTCTCCGCCGCCAGTATATGAGCTTTCAGTTCTTCCGTCAGTTTTCCCTGTTCCTCTATTGATGAGAGTACCTGCTCTTTTTTCTCCTCAAGATTCCGCAGATAATTTAATCGGTCAAACAGATTTCGCAGCACTTCATCATTTAAAGCCCCCGTCGCCTCTTTCCGGTATCGCGAGATAAAGGGGATCGTATTTCCCTCATCAATCAACCGGACCGCCGCCTCTGCCTGCGCCGGACGGATCTGAAGCTCCCCGGCTAATTTTTTAATAATATCCATAATCCATCCTCTTTCCGTTTTTTTCTGTCTGCCACACAGTGTAACACAATTTCTGGATATTGTCATTTTTTACTTATCATGTTAAAATCAGTTTTTAAGGAGGCACAAAATTATGTACGAACAAAACGAAAATTCATGGCAGGATCGGGACAGGTTCCGTCAAAACCGTCCGCCCGGCGGCAATACATCTAATCTGCTTGCCACAGCCTCTCTCGCCTGCGCGGTTTTAGCAATCGTAATGACCTGCTGCGGCGGCGGCTTCGTCCTTGGGGCGCTTGCCATCATGTTTGGGCTTCTCTCCCGCGGAGCACACAAAAAAGCTGTCGGATCGTCATGGGTGGGCATCCTGATAGGCAGCATAACCCTGATCATCAGTATTGTTATTACGGTGACCTCTTATATAGGCATTATAAAACAGTATGGCAGTCTCCAAAATTATATAGACTCCTATACCTATACACTGGAAAAAAATCTCGGCATCGATCTCACCCCGGAGGGGGATCTGCCTGATGATTTTTACGGTGAAAGCGACTTTTTATAAAAATGGGGGGATTCCCGTCTTTATATAAAATATATTTTTTGCTATACAATGAATGACGACTACAACGAGAGAACCATAAATCCAGCCATGCCGGAATTTCATGCCAATCGGTATTCTGTGACCGCTCAGTATGTCCACCGTATGGCTGAACATAAACCAGGCATAGACAACCGCACAGTACATGACCATTGGGAAATCTACGGCAGACCGGATGAACTGTCCTGATAACAGGGCCGCTACGGAACGCGTACCTCCGCATCCCGGACAGTAATATCCGGTGACGGAATAAAACACGCAGGGACGCATCACTTCCAAAATGTGAAAATCCGGAAAAAATATTTTTTTCAGAACCACCGCGGCGGCCACTGCGGCGAAAAAGATCCAGCCCAAGCGGTACAGCTGCGATTCCAGACTGCGTTTCATAATGGTTTCCTCGCTTTCTTACATTATTTTAACAGATTGGAGCGTTATATCAACATGAAAAAAACATGTTCACAATTAAAAGACAAGGCCCGGGGCGCAATGCTCGGACATTACGGCCTTCCGATTGCAGCTATGCTTATCACCGCCCTGGTTAGTATCTTATTGGATATTCCGTTTTCCCGCAGGGTAGGGCAGGGCGTTTCCTATCGTCTTCCCTTTTATATTATTACAGGCTATGCCGGGACGCTGCTCGCATCACTGGTTACAAGCCTGTTTGAAATCGGGCAGCGCCGTATCCATCTGCAGATTTCCCGAAATCACAATACCGTTTTTTCAGATTTGCTGTACGGTTTTAAATACCGCCCCGACAAATTTATCGGATACTGGTTTTTAACTATGCTGATTTTGGTCCTCTGCCTGGCGCCGGGAATAATCTGCCTGATAATTGCCGGTGTTCCCGTTCTCGATCTGATTTATTACACATCCTCATCCGGCTGGGAACCGTCCGCCCTGCTGTTTACCGGGGCTTTGCTGCTGCTGGCCGGTTATATTGTGTCTATCATATTTGCACTCGGATTTTCCCTGGGCGCTTATTTAATGCTGGACGATATCGATCTTGGCGCGGCTGAGGCTTTCCGGGCAAGCTTCCGGTATATGAAAGGAAATAAATGGCGCTTATTCAAATTATATCTTTCCTTTATTGGCTGGATACTGTTGGGCATCCTGACGCTGTGCATCGGTTTTCTCTGGATTTTTCCCTATATAACCCAGAGCCTCACCCAATTCTATTTGGATACCGTACCGCCTGCACAGTCTGACACGCAATCCGATACACAATCTGAGACCCGATCCTGATGTCAGCCAGATGCGGCAAAGCTGCCCATCCGGCAGCAGGATATCCATATTCCTGGTTCAAGACTCGCGCGCGAGTCCTGGCGCGGGATTCAGGTCAGCTTTGCTGACATAATTCATTGCCGAATCCCTGCGCCCTCGCGGAGCGTATATCAGAGGGGAGATTGGACTCCCACTGATATAAATTTGTTACTCACCGCCTATAGAGGCGGGAGTCATCTCCCCGCTGATATATTTTTCCACACAGAAAGGGGAAGATGCCGACTGCACCTTCCCACTTTGCATCTATAAAATACTTCTGTCAGTTTTCGATAAATCTGTCATGTGCCGCACGCATAGCTTTATCTATATCCTTCTCGTCAACCAGTACGGTGACGCGGATCTCGGAAGTACCGATCATGCGGATATTTACGCCCACATTATACAGCGCCTCAAACATTCCTGCGGCAACGCCCGGATGCGTCTGCATACCGGCTCCGACGATGGATAATTTAGCCACCGTATCGTCTGCCTCGATTTTCTGCGCCTTGAACCTCGCCTGGTTTTCATTTAAGATTTTAACAGCTTCCTCCATCTGGTCGCGGGACACGGTAAAGGAAATATCCTTTGTGCCGTCACGTCCGATAGACTGTAAGATGATATCTACATTAATATTTTTCTTCGCCAGCAGATCAAAGATTTTGAACGCCATTCCCGGCTCATCTTTAATTCCGATGACTGCGATTCTTGCCGCATTTTTATCTACTGCTACGCCGCTTACAAGCATGCCTTCCATTTCTGTTTCCTCCTTAACAATTGTTCCCTCCGCCCTGTTTAAACTGGAACGTACCACTAACTGAACACCGTATTTTTTTGCCAACTCCACGGAGCGGTTGTGAAGTACCTTCGCGCCAAGAGTTGCAAGTTCAAGCATCTCATCATATGTAATTTCCTTCATTTTTTTTGCATTTGGAACCACGCGGGGATCTGCGGTATATACGCCTTCCACGTCGGTATATATCTCACAGGCGTCTGCCCGCAGAGCCGCCGCCAGGGCAACTGCTGTGGTATCAGAGCCTCCGCGGCCCAGCGTCGTGATATCATCATATTTATTAACTCCCTGGAATCCGGTTATAATGACAATCTTTCTCTGCTCCAGTTCATTTCGGATACGATCCGTATCGATTCGTTTAAATTTTGCATTTCCATAGACAGAAGTCGTATGCATGATCACCTGGAATGCATTCAGGGATACGGCAGAGACGCCAAGAGACTGCATTGCCATAGACATCAAAGCAACGGACGTCTGCTCTCCGGTAGAGAGAAGCATGTCCATCTCCCGCTTCGGCGCCCTGGGATTGATATCATGGGCCATCTCAATCAGATGATCCGTCGTCTTTCCCATTGCGGAAAGCACAACTACGACGTCGTTCCCCGCCTCATAGTCTTCGATACATCTCTTTGCGACATTGAAAATCCTCTCTTTATCGGCCACAGAACTACCGCCGAATTTCTTTACTATCAGCATGTTTTCCTCCCAAATAAATAATCTATGATTTCGTGACCGCATGCCACGTAATTTCCGCTTGCTTTTGCCTCGGATTCATTGTATTTCCAGTCATGGCTCTGCAAATTGGCGCTGTCATACAGCAGATATGGAACGCTGTCCGGGGAATGCGTGCGGATACAGATCGGCGTAGGATGATCCGGCAGGATCAACATACGGAACTCTTCTCCGGCAGCCTCAAGCCCTTCTTTCACCGGCTTGATAATCCGGGCGTCGAGATACTCGATGGATTTTACTTTCCGCTCCACGCTTCCCTGATGTCCCATCTCATCCGGCGCTTCCACATGGATGTAGACAAAATCATAATCTTCTTTTGTCAATATATCAACTGCCGCCTGCGCTTTGCCCTCATAATTTGTATTCAGGCCTCCGTTTGCTCCCTCCACCTCTACAACTCTCATGGATGAGCCGACCGCAATTCCCTTTAACAGATCGACGGCCGAGATCATGGCTCCCTTTTTATGATTCTTTTCCTCAAAGGAGGACAACGCCGGGCGCGTGCCCGCTCCCCAGAACCAACAGGAATTTGCCGGGTTTAACCCCCGCTTTTTGCGCTCCACATTAATCGGATGATTGACAAGAATATCATAGCTTTTTTGCATCATCCGGCGCAGCGTCTCATCCTCCGGCAGATATTGTCCGATCGTTTGTCCAAGAACATCATGGGGCTGTGTCAGCTCCATAACCTGACCTTTCTCCCAGATCAACAGATGACGGTAGCTGGTTCCCACATAAAATTTATAAATATCCGTCTCCAGTTCTTTCCTGACGGCATCCAGCAGCACAGCGGCATCTTCTGTGCTGATCTCCCCGGAACTATGGTCAATAATTGTTCTGTCCCCGTAATTTTCCTCTTCCTCGGACAATGTCACAAGGTTGCAGCGGAATGCAATATCCGTATCTTTCATATTGACGCCGATGCTCAATGCCTCCAGCGGGGAACGTCCGGAGTAATATTTCCGCGGATCATACCCCAGAACAGACAAATTCGCCGTATCACTGCCCGGCTTCATGCCGTCCGGTATCGTGTGGACCATGCCGATTTCAGAAACCGCTGCCAGGGCATCCATCGTGGGCGTGTGCGCAAATTCCAGAGGCGTTTTATCTCCAAGCCCGGCAATTGGCCTGTCCGCCATGCCGTCTCCCAGAACTACCACATATTTCATATCTCTTTGTCTCACTTTCATCCATTACTTTACACGGATCATCTGGAGAATACTCCCCAGCTTTTCCGCCGCTTTCCCATACGAGAAGCCGTCCATCACAGCAGTCACAAATGCTGTTTCCCCCGTTACGCCTTCTGCATTTACATACTCCACCCCGCCGAAAGCCGCCTCAACTGCCGCCTTATCCGCAGATGTGCGGACAAAATATCTGCTTTTCAACTGCCTGTAATCGGCAAGCGAAAGCTTTTCTTCACTCCATTCCACCGGAATATGCTCATTTAAGTGTCTTGCAATATCCACTACATCCGCCACAACCGCGCTTGCTGTCGGGAGCTTTCCGGCGCCGCTGCCGTAAAACATAGCGTCTCCCAGCACATTTCCATGTACAAATACTGCGTTAAACACGCCGCTGACATTATACAGGGGATGTCCATGATCCAGCATAAACGGAGCAACCAATGCGCAATAACTGTCATCTACTTTATAGCTGGACGCCAGAAGCTTAATATTCCTGCCCAGCGCCTTTGCATATTTAATATCCGCTGCGGAAATTTTGGTAATGCCTTCCGTGTGGATATCCTCAAATTCCACCTGCTGTCCGCAGACCAGAGACGTCAAAATCGCAATTTTTCTGCACGCATCATGTCCTTCAATATCAGCCGCAGGGTCTGCCTCCGCATAGCCCTTCTGCTGCGCATCCTTCAACACATCTGCAAACTCGGAGCCTTCCTCGGACATTTTCGTCATCATATAATTTGTCGTCCCGTTTAAAATACCGCTGATTTCCTCAATGACGTCCGCAGTAAGGCAGTTATTTAACGGGCGGATAATCGGGATTCCGCCGCCTACGCTCGCCTCAAACATACAATTCAGATTTTTCTCTTTTGCAAGGGCAATCAGCTCAGCGCCATGTTTTGCGATTAACGCTTTATTTGATGTGGCAAAATGCTTGCCGGAAAGCAATGCCTGCACTGCAAATGTATGGGCAGGTTCCACGCCTCCCATTGCTTCCACTACCACGGATACTTCCGGGTCATTTTTTATCACTTCATAATCATGTACAATTTTTTCCTGAATCGGATTATCCGGGAAATCCCGCAAATCCAATACATATTTTACCGAAATCTCATCGCCCGCACGTTTCGCAATGCTCTCGCGGTTTGTTTCCAACACCTCTACCACGCCGGAACCAATTGTTCCGTAACCTAATAATGCAATCTTGATCATCGTTTGTCTACTCCCTGGCTAAAATTTTTAAATAGTGAATTCCCTGCTGCTGCTCGATCGTATCAACCATCTGCGAAATGTCTCCGGTATCACTCAGCACGTCCACGCTCAGTGTAAGCGATGCAATACCGTTCACCGGAATACTCTGATGAATTGTCAGGATATTTGCATGATAATCCGCTACAATCCGCAATACCACCGACAAAAGTCCCGGCTCGTCATCCAGTTGAATGACCATCGTAATTGTTCTTCCCTTTACATTGTCATGAAACGGGAAGATATCATCCTTATATTTATAAAAGGAACTGCGGCTGATACCCACGCTCTCTGTCGCCTCCTGCACGGAAGCGGCTTTTCCGGAATCAATCAGACGCTTTGCCTCCACAACTTTGAGAAGAACTTCCGGAACGGCTTTCTGTTTCAAGACAAAATATCTCATTTTTTCTGTCATTTCATACCTCCTGTGTTTTCCTCAGAGATACAACTGTTTTTGCAGCAAAGATATATTAACATAAACAGTTTGCAGTTGCAACCTGTAATTTCAATGAATTTAAAAAAGAACATCTCAGATAATCAGGGAAATGAAACTTCCGCTACTGCAAATATACCTGCAATACCTGTCTTTTCATTTCCCTGAATCAATTTAAAACTTACGGCCTCCGCCGCCGAACGAACGGCCTCCCGCTCCGGTATGAATCGTACCTGGTCTGCCGCCGCCCTTTGACGGAGGCGGATTTTTTGGAATTTTACGCCGGGTCACAAACCGGTTGACCAGATGATCCTCCCTTTTTGTCAAATCCACGACCGCGTTCTCCCGGACATTATAATGATACCTGCCAAATTTCAACCGATATTTTCCGATAATGACAAGGCAAAAGATTACACAGGCTGCCGCGCCTGCTACAACTGCCAGAATCATTTCCCCAAAAGTAACAGCGCGCTTTTGGACATCCTGATAATGCGTGTACGTCCCGCCATCTTCATTATAGATAGTTAATCCATCCGCAATACCGTCTTCGTAAAAAACAGCCGTATCCTTCACCATCGCATCCCAGCCGGTCTGTTCTTCCAGCCCGTCCGCCGCATCGGTCAGGAGCATGACCTCCTCCTCCGAAAAGAGAGAAGCATTATCATATATCTGGCGCACTTCGGCTTTTGCTTTCACCGAAACAGACAGCAATACCACAGCCGCCAGCAACAGAAATACGGCAAATCTGCTGTTTTTCATTAATTTCGTCATCTTCATGTTCACAGCAAAAACCCTCCTGCCAGAAATACAAGGAATACAAGGATTCCGATCACTGTCCCAGACAAAAATACTTTTTTGTAGTCCACGGGAAGCTCCCCGTATGTTTTTCCATTCTGGCCATTCATAGAATAATAATACGTCTTCCCATTTGGACCTTTATAAGTCACCGTCCAGACAGGCAGAAGCGTGTAAGACCACTGACAGTCCCGCGAATGGATGGAACTGTTTATCGTATGTACACCGGTATACCCCTGAATCGTATCTCCCAGCAGTTCTTCCGTATACCGGCGCACCTCCTCATTTACCTGCGGTTCCAGTTCCGTGCGTTCAATATCACGCTTTTCTGCAAAAAAGCCGGAAAGATATCCCATCCGAAATTCTTCTGCTTTAGAATAGTCATAGGGAAGCACCCCTTCCGCCAGCAGCAGATCTGACTTTCTATGGGCATTTTTTGTCAAATCCCTGATAGAAACAATCCCGTCCCGTTCCAAACGATACACTTTGGTTTCGGTATACTCCGTATCCCCGGCAACCCAGACGCGTATTTTGCTTCCCTCGGCTTCCAGCTTGCCGGCAACTTCTCCGTCGTATACCCAATACGGGAAATAGACTCCGCTGAGCTTCTCAATCTGCTTCCGGTTAAAAAAAGCATTTGGAACAAATTTCTTTTTATGTACAAAATCCAGAAAATGCTCCTCCGCCTGCTTCCGGTCTATCTCAAAAGGGACGATCATGTCCGGTTTGAAATCCCCGGCCACCTGACCGGAAAGCACAATCGGATTATGGCAGAAACAGCAAAATGTCGCCGCGGTTGTTTCATTGGTCACAATCTCCGCGCCGCAGTTTGGGCATGTATAAACTACTGCACGTTCGCCTTCTGCCTCTCCCTCCCCGGCATCCGGGGTAAAAGATGTATCTTCTGCCCCGGATGCCGGGGCGCTCCCGCTTTCCGGTGCAAAATCCTCAATTTCTGAAATCAGAAAATCCGAACCGCAATATTCACACTTATATTTCTGCGTATTGGGATTAAATATCAATTCTCCCTCACAATTCGGGCATTTTAAACTTACAGCTGACATACGTTTTTCCTCTTAAGTTCTCGGTTTTCCACAGTTCGGGCAAAATTTTCCTTTATTCACAGAACCGCAGCTGCAGGTCCATTCCGCTGACGGCGCCGGTTTCCCGCATTCCGGGCAGAATTTTCCCGTATTGACTGCGCCGCAGGCACATGTCCAGGACGCCGGCTGCTGCTGTGATGCTCCGGCGGCAGATGTCTGGAATGTCTGCTGATCGAATCCTGCTGTTTGCTGCTGTGCATTCGGCTGCTGCTGCGCGCCCGCTGCCGCCTGCTGCTGGCGCATCATTTCCATCTGCTGCATATTCGCAGCAGACGCGGTTCCCATAAAGCCTCCGCCTGCCTGCATTCCTGCACCCATTCCCATAAATCCTGCCATAGAGCCATTTGCATTGGAACCTGCCGCTTCCATACCCCGGGCGATAGAGCCCTGCACATATCCTTCCCGAACGGTCGGGTCGGACAGCATCGCTCCCTCATTTCTCATATTAATCAGTTTGGTGGACGTCTCATCATAGGAAACGCTGCCAATCCCCACCGAAACTATTTCTATCCCCCGCTTCTGACGCCATTCCTCATCCAGAGTGTCAGACATATATTCGCCCAGCTCACGGCTCCTGGATGTCACATAGGATATACGAATGCCATCCGCAGACATTTGATTGATGGAGGACTGCAGCGCCTCCAGAAATTCAAAAAGGAACTGTTCGTTGATATCCGATACTTCCACCTGGTCCCGGCTGCGCGGAACCGCCTCCGCATAAAATTTTAACGGGTCTGTGATGCGGATGGAATAGGTTCCGTGGGCGCGCAAAAATAATTCCGCATTATAAAAATTATCGAAATAATTAATCGGATTGCGCGTTCCGAATTTTACCCCTTTAATCTCCTGCAAATTGAGATAATAAACTTTCTGGACGCCCGGCGTCATGCCTGCGAATTTAATTCTCTCAAAGGTTTCCCCCAACGCATCGGAAAAATCTCCGTTAAACAGGGACGGCGCCGCCTGGTTGTCTACCACATAATAGCCCGGTTCTGCCGTATAATCGATTACCTTTCCGCCATCTGTCAGTATCATGAACTGGTTATCATAAACATGAATTACAGAGCCATCTGTGATAACATCCTTCGTTCCTTTCCGGTTCTGGGACCTGCGGTTTATTTTTACTCCCGCGGTGAGAAGCGTCTGCGCTCCCATGTTGTTTGGCTCAATAGCTTCCAACCACTGATCTCCCAAACCTGACCTGACGCTCTGAACCGCCGCTCTGATAATTCCCATATAAATTCCTCCTTAAATTTAAGACGACTCCTGACTTCCCTGTGACAGCGTCCTCCATTTGAGATATGCATTGATAAACAGATCGATGTTTCCGTCCATCACGCTGTCCACGTTTCCTGTCTCTGCATTTGTACGGTGATCTTTTACCATAGTATATGGCTGCATGACATAGGAGCGAATCTGATTTCCCCATCCGATTTCTGTCAAATCACCACGGATATCCGCCGTTTTTTCCGCATTTTCCTGCTGCTTTAAAAGATACAGCTTTGCTTTCAGCATCTGCATCGCCTTATCTTTATTCATATGCTGGGACCGTTCATTCTGGCACTGTACTACAATTCCCGTCGGCAGGTGGGTAATGCGGATTGCAGAGGAGGTCTTGTTGATATGCTGGCCGCCCGCGCCGCTGGAACGATACGTGTCGATACGCAAATCCTCATCATTAATCTCCACTTCCAAATCTTCCTCGATATCCGGCATGACGTCGCAGGATACAAAGGAGGTCTGGCGTTTTCCCGCCGCGTTAAACGGTGAAATGCGCACCAGCCGGTGAACTCCCTTCTCAGATTTCAGATAACCGTAAGCATTCTCACCGTTTACCTGGAAAGTCACCGATTTAACGCCTGCTTCCTCACCATCCAGATAATCCAGCACTTCTACCTGAAATCCCCTGTCAGACGCCCAGCGGGTATACATCCGGTAAAGCATACTTGCCCAGTCACAGGACTCGGTTCCGCCTGCCCCTGCATGCAGCGTCACAATTGCATTATCTTTATCATATTCTCCGGACAACAGTGTTTTCATGCGGATGTCCTCAAAAGTTTTTTCAAAATCATCCAATAATTCCTGTATTTCCGGAATGACTGACGGGTCATTTTCCTCATATCCCATCTCGAGCATCACTTCGATATCCTCCATCTGGGACGCAAGCTGATTGTAAATTTCCACGTCGTCTTTTTTACTTTTTAACTCCTTCATAAGCTGTTGGGAGCGTTCCGGGTTATTCCAAAAGTCCGGCGCTTCCATTTCCCGCTCTAATTCCTGAATCCTCTGCTCCTTGTTCGCGAGGTCAAAGTGAATCCCTTACTTCCTGGAGCGGGTGCCTGTATGTGTTCAATGTTGTTTTGAACTGGTCTAATTCAACCACCTTAATCACCTCTTTCTTTGCCGCTGTAAAACAGCGACGCTCTAATATGATTTATTCTAACAGCTTTGACAATGTTGTGCAACCTCAAAAACTCTGATATACTATAGCAAACGGCAAAAATAAATGAAGAGAGGGATGCTATGGGACACTATGATATTATCAATTCTCCGGTTGGGAAACTTCTGATTTGCGAAGAAGATGCGCATATCACCCATATATTATATGCCGGTTTCACCGGAAAATTTGATATGGCACAGCATGAAAAGAGGCGCACGCCTCTGATTGAAAAATGCATCTCTCAGTTAAATGAATATTTTGAGGGAAAGAGAAAAGAATTTGACCTGCCCTTAAACCCCTCCGGGACAGAATTTCAATTAAAAGACTGGGCTGCCCTGCAGCAGATTCCTTATGGCAGGACATGTACTTACAAAGATATCGCCATTGCCATCGGAAATGAAAAAGCCTGCCGCGCCGTGGGAATGGCAAACCACAATAATCCGATCAGCATTGTGATTCCCTGCCATCGCGTCGTCGGAGCCGACGGCTCCCTGACCGGATACGGCGGCGGACTGCATATCAAAAAATATCTGCTGGAATTGGAACAGACATATTGCAATCAGTAAATGCCGGGGCATTGACGCCCCGGCAAATTATTTTGTTACAGCAAAAACCAGTTAAATCCTTCCTGCTTTCCGGCAAAACCACTATCCGTATTTTATAAATCTATGCCTCATGGCCTTTCGAGCGAATGACTTCAATGACCTGATTGACATACTTCTCGCAGAGTTTCTCCGTCTCGGCCTCCACCATAACGCGGATTACCGGCTCCGTACCGCTCTCGCGCACCAGAATCCGCCCCGTGTCGCCAAGCTCATCCGCAACCGCTTTTACGGCTGCCATGACATCCGTATCATTCTGCGCCTCCGGTTTACTCTTCACGCGGATATTTTTCAATACCTGCGGATAGATAGTCACCGGTTCCGCCAGTTTGCTGAGCGGAAGCTTTTTCGCCAGCATAGCTTCCATCACTTTAATCGACGTGAGAATACCGTCGCCCGTGGTCGCGTATTTGCTGAAAATGATATGGCCCGACTGTTCTCCGCCGATGCGATGTCCGTTCTGAACCATGTTTTCATAGACATATTTATCACCCACTGCGGTTTTCTCGTAGTTAATCCCCGCCTCATCCAACGCCTTGTAAAGTCCGAAGTTTGACATTACGGTAGTCACAATCGTGTTATTCAGCAGCTTTCCGCGTTCTTTCATATACCTGCCATAAATGTAAAGGATCAGATCGCCGTTAATCACATTTCCTTTCTCATCCACAGCAATACAGCGGTCTGCATCGCCGTCATAGGCAAACCCCACATCCAGATGGTTCTCTGTCACATGCTTCTTCAGCGCTTCAATGTGGGTCGAACCGGCATTGTTATTGATATTTATTCCATCCGGTTCCGCATTAATGACATAGGTTTTGGCGCCCAGGGCGTCAAACACGTTTTTGGCGATCATCCATGCGCTTCCGTTGGCACAGTCAAGTCCGACGCGCACATTTTTATAGGAATATGTGGCGAGGGAAATCAGATAGCCGACATAACGGTTTCTCCCCGCAGAATAGTCGATGGTACATCCGATGTTTTCTCTCGTGGCAAACGGTATCTCATCCATTTCCCCGCCAAACAGATTTATTTTACCGTCAATATAATCCTCAATATAAGAAATGGTTTTCTCATCCATTTTCTCGCCATTCCCGTTAATCAGTTTGATTCCGTTATCATAAAACGGATTATGGCTTGCAGAAATCATAATTCCGCAGTCAAAATCCTCCGTTCTCGCCACATAAGATACCGACGGCGTTGTCGTCACATGAAGCAGATAAACATCCGCGCCGGAGGCTGTCAGCCCCGCAACCAGCGAATATTCAAACATATAACTGGAACGTCTCGTATCCTTTCCAATGACAACTTTGCATTTTCTGCCGCTCAGTTCATGATAATACCAGCCGATAAAACGGCCTACCTTATAGGCATGTTCTACAGTCAAAGTTTTATTGGCTTCTCCGCGGAAGCCGTCTGTTCCAAAATATCTTCCCAATTCCTTTTCCTCTCATTTCATACTTTTACTATGCGCCCTTGTTTGCTCTTACAGGTAACGTCATGAATTCTTTCTTTATGACGTTACCAGCGCCGATTTTTGCTGTGCATCTGCGCAGAATCTTCCTTGCAAAAATCGTGCGCATCCCC
>CAZGMH010000030.1:7756-16680 GCA_964526765.1 uncultured Eubacterium sp. | reverse complement strand
GAACATGGTATAATATGAAATATGAGCAAATCGGAAATGAAAGAAGGAGGCAAATGATGAAGCGTGTATTTTTAATTGTACTGGATAGTTTCGGGATCGGAGAGATGCCGGATGCGGACCGGTACGGGGATGCAGGAAGCAACACATTGGGCACGGTCGCGAAAAGCCCGTATTTTTCCATGCCAAATATGGAAAAGATGGGGTTGTTTAATATAGACGGTGTGACTGCGGGAAATCCTGTGGCAGAACCGACGGCGGCTTTTGCCCGGATGACAGAGAGTTCTGCCGGAAAGGATACGACGGTTGGACACTGGGAGATTGCGGGCATGATATCGCAAAAACCGATGCCGGTGTTCCCGGACGGTTTTCCGAAAGAAATTCTGGATGCATTTTCTTCTGCAGCGGGACGTAAAGTTTTGTGCAACCGTCCCTATTCCGGGACGGAGGTCATCAAAGATTACGGGGAAGAACATATGAAAACCGGAGCCCTGATCGTGTATACCTCTGCGGATTCCGTATTTCAGATTGCGGCCCATGAAGAAATTGTCCCGGTGGAACAGCTTTATGAGTATTGCAGGATCGCCAGAAAATTGCTGGTGGGAGATTTCGGGGTAGGGCGGGTCATTGCGAGACCCTTTATCGGAGAACCCGGTAATTTTATCCGAACAGGCAGACGGCACGATTTTTCCCTGCAGCCTCCCGGGACGACCATGCTCGATGTACTGAAGGAATCGGGGTATGACGTGATCGGCGTCGGTAAAATCAACGACATATTTGCGGGAAAAGGAATCACGGAGTTTGTGCGGACAAAGGATAATATGGATGGTATTCATAAAACCCTGGAATATATGGACCGGGATTTTTGCGGATTGTGCTTTGTGAATCTGGTAGATTTTGATATGCTTTACGGGCATCGGAATGATGTGGATGGATATGCCGGGGCGCTTTCTTATTTTGACGGGAGGCTGCCGGAAATCCTGGACAGGATGAGACCGGAGGACGTACTGATGCTCACAGCGGATCACGGATGCGATCCGGGTACGCCTTCCACGGACCATTCCAGGGAATATACGCCATTTTTAATGTATGGAAAGACAGTGCCGGGGAAAAATCTGGGAACACGGAAAACCTTCGCTGATATTGGGGCGACAGCGCTGGATTATTTTGGCATACAGCCCAAAACAGACGGGGAAAGTCTTTTATAACAGGAAAGTTTTTGCAATCTTGACAGATGCCATCAGCCTGATTTACAATCATATGAGTTTTGGAGATTAAGCTGCCGCAATTCTATTGGCTTTAGACGGCGGATGAAAAAAGAATCTGGAGGGCTTATTTTGGCTGATTTACAAAAAGAGATAGAAAAAAGAAGAACGTTTGCGATTATTTCCCACCCGGATGCCGGAAAAACGACGCTGACAGAAAAATTCCTGCTTTACGGCGGGGCAATTAATCTGGCCGGTTCCGTAAAAGGAAAGGCGACGGCGCGCCATGCGGTTTCCGACTGGATGGAGATTGAGAAGCAGAGAGGTATCTCTGTCACATCTTCTGTATTACAGTTTGAGTATGACGGATATTGCATCAATATATTGGATACGCCGGGGCATCAGGACTTTTCCGAGGACACGTACCGCACCCTGATGGCCGCAGATTCCGCGGTTATGGTGATCGATGGTTCCAAGGGTGTGGAGGCGCAGACAAGAAAATTGTTTAAGGTCTGTGTGATGCGTCATATTCCGATTTTCACTTTTATCAATAAGATGGACCGCGATGCGAACGATGCTTTTGAGTTGATTGATGAAATTGAGAGGGAACTGGGAATCGCGGCCTGTCCGGTTAACTGGCCGATCGGTTCCGGTAAAAATTTCAAAGGTGTTTATGACAGGAACACAAAAAAAGTAATGACTTTTTCTGATACATTAAAAGGTACAAGAGAAGGTCAGGAAAAGGAATTTGACGTGGATTCCGATGAATTGCTTTCTGAAATAGGGGCAGACTATAAAGAACAGCTTGAGGAGGAAATTGAACTGCTGGATGGGGCAAGCGCTGAATTTGATATGGAATTGGTGGCAAAGGGCGAGCTTTCCCCGGTATTTTTCGGTTCGGCCCTGACAAATTTTGGCGTGGAGACATTTTTGAAGCATTTTTTGCAGATGACTACATCACCATTGCCGCGAAAATCCGATCGGGGGGAAATTGACCCGTTTTCCGAAGATTTCAGCGCTTTTGTATTTAAAATTCAGGCGAATATGAACAGGGCGCACCGCGACAGGATCGCATTTATGCGTATCTGTTCCGGAAAATTTGATGCGGGAATGGAAGTATTTCATGTGCAGGGCGATAAGAAGATGAAACTTTCCCAGCCGCAGCAGCTGATGGCGCAGGAGAGAAAAATTGTGGAGGAGGCCTATGCAGGCGATATCATCGGTGTTTTCGATCCGGGTATTTTTTCCATCGGCGATACGCTGACGACGGCAAAGGACAAGTTTGCGTTCGAAGGTATTCCGACCTTTGCGCCGGAACATTTTGCAAGGGTGCGCCAGCTTGACACAATGAAACGTAAGCAGTTTGTCAGGGGTATCACGCAGATTGCACAGGAAGGCGCGATCCAGATTTTCCAGGAGTATAATACCGGCATGGAAGAAATTATTGTGGGCGTGGTAGGCGTCCTGCAGTTTGACGTACTGAAATTCCGCCTGGAAAATGAGTATAATGTAGATATCCGTCTGGAAAATCTGCCGTATGAGCATATCCGCTGGATTGAAAATAAGGAAATTGACATGGATCATTTAAGCGGTACGTCAGATATGAAAAAAATCAAAGATCTGAAGGGAAACCCGTTGCTTCTGTTTGTAAATGCGTGGAGCGTGGGGATGACCCTTGACAGAAATAAAGGACTTATCTTATCTGAGTTCGGAAGAAACTGAACTGTCATCAAAAGCAAAAGGAGGAACATATGAGCGTTATTGAAATTACCAATGAAAATTTTGACGGAAAAGTGTTAAATAGTGAAAAACCGGTGATGTTGGATTTTTGGGCTGCATGGTGCGGACCGTGCCGTATGCAGTCTCCGATTTTTGATTCCCTTGCTGAAAAAGCCGGCGATATGGCTGTCTTTGGAAAAATCAATGTAGATGAACAGATGGAGCTGGCGCAGCAGTTTGAAGTGATGAGTATTCCGACGATTCTGGTTATCAGGGATGGAAATGTAACCTTCCGGGCCTCCGGCGTGCAGTCTGAAGAACAGCTTACGCAGGCGTTGGAATAAGAACATGCCAAAGCAGGGCATTAAAATATTTTAAAGTAAATACTGAAATCAGAGATGCATCCCAGACGTTTTGTTTTGGGATGTGTTTTTGTTTCACAGGGAAATTGCTTTGCAATATTCCTGTGAAACAAAAGCCCTGCGGGCAAAGGATGCGCAGGGATTCGGAAATGAATTAGGTCAGCAAAGCTGACCCGGATCCCGCGCCAGGACTCGCGAGCGAGTCTTGGACATGGATATGAACCCCCTTATTGTGAAAAATAGACGAAAGAAAGGGAAAGTTTTCTGTGAAAAATTTTGAATGACAAAAGGAATTTATAGTGTTATACTGTACCCAGAGCATTTTATTTCTGATTTTTCAAATGGCATAAAAGCCTGTCTGTTATCTATGACAAATCTTTCGGAATCTTCAATGCTTGAATACTGGAATAAAAACAATAAAGCAGAAAATTTGATTGTGCAGATTGTAAGGAACGCCGGGCATTCCTGAGACAATTGATAAATTTTCAGGTGATATGAGAAGCACGGAAAGGGATATTCTTTTGCATTTGAGAGATTTTCTGCGGAAAGGAGAAGTATGACTTCTAAATTAAAACAATATTTTCCACTGATCCGTACCCGTCAGGAGGTACTGGCAGACATTAAAAATAATGCCAGATTATCGTTTATTTTTTATGGATGGACGCAGCAGAGGCAGGAAGAGTTTCTGGATGTCTGCACCGGTATGCGGGGTGTCAAAATTTTATACGATTCTTTTTTTAAAGCAATTTTAAACCCGGATACGCATCCGGAACGGCTGAGCGAACTTTTGTCTTTGCTGCTGGATACAAGAGTGAAAATTTTGCGGATCCGTCCTCTTGAATCCCCGAGAATTACCGATGAGACATCGCTGCTTGTCATGGATATTATCGTGGAATTGGAGAATGGCAGTCTCGCAAATGTAGAGGTACAGAAGATTGGTTACAAATTTCCGGGAGAAAGATGCGCCTGCTATTCTTCAGATCTGGTTTTGAGACAATATGCAGATGTGCGGACAGAAAAGGGGAGGAAATTTAATTACCATGACATCAAACCTGTGTATACGATTGTGTTTTTTGAAAACAGCCCATCGGAGTTTAAGAAATTTCCGGATAAATGGCTGCATTATTTTCAGCAAAAGTCCGATACCGGGTTGGAAATAGAATTGATTCAGAAATATCTGTTTGTGCCTCTTGACATTTTTAAGGAAAATCAGCACAATAAACCTGTAAAGAGCCGGATAGACGCATGGCTTACATTTCTTTGCATGGATGATCCCGGGAGCATTAGTCGATTGATCAATGAATATCCGGAATTTCGTGAAATGTATGAGGAAGTGTATGACATTTGCAGAAGTACAGAGAGGGTAATGGAGATGTTCTCAAAAGAATTGCAGATTTTGGATAGAAATACGGTACAGCTTATGATTGATGAAATGCAGGAGGAGTACGAAAGAAAGCTTTGCGAATTAAAGGATAAGGATGAGGAATTAAAGAATAAGATTGAGAAATTAAAAGATAAGGATGCAGAATTAAAGGACAAGGATGAGGAATTAAGGGACAAGGATGCAGAACTAAAGGACAAGGCTGCAGAGCTAAAGGACAAGGATGCAGAACTAAAGGACAAGGATGCAGAGCTGAAAGATAAGAATGAGGAATTAAAAAACAAGGATGCAGAGCTGAAAAATATAAAAGAGGAACTGAAGCGCAAGGACAGGGAACTGGCAGAATTAAAACATCAGAATGAAGAGATTTTGAAGCGTTTAACCCGTTTAGAAGGAAAATAGAATATTTTCTTAAAATCCGGTTGACATTTACTATGATTTATAATAATATATTAACAGAAAAACGAACATAAGTTCGCACAAAAAGCTTTCTTTGAAAGCTTTTTGTATATAATGGTTAAGGAGAATAAATATGGCAAAGGAAGATAAATTGAAAGCGTTGGATGCGGCAATCGCGCAGATTGAGAAACAGTATGGCAAGGGTTCTATTATGAAGCTTGGTGATCCGAGTGTACATATGAATGTTGAGACGATACCTACCGGTTGTTTAAGCCTTGATATTGCATTGGGACTTGGGGGCATACCGCGGGGCCGTATTGTAGAGGTGTATGGACCGGAATCCAGCGGTAAGACAACTGTGGCGCTTCATATGGTGGCAGAGGTGCAGAAAAGAGGCGGAATTGCCGGATTTATTGATGCGGAACATGCCCTTGATCCGGTATATGCCCGCAATATCGGCGTAGATGTGGACAATTTATATATTTCCCAACCAGACAACGGTGAGCAGGCTCTTGAAATTACAGAGACGATGGTGCGCTCCGGCGCGGTGGATATTATTATTGTCGATTCAGTGGCGGCGCTTGTACCGAAAGCAGAGATAGAAGGAGATATGGGAGACGCCCATGTTGGGCTTCAGGCGCGTCTGATGTCACAAGCTTTGAGAAAACTGACTGCGGTTATCAGTAAATCAAACAGTATTGTTATTTTTATTAATCAGCTTCGTGAGAAAGTGGGCGTGATGTTTGGTAATCCGGAGACAACGACCGGTGGGCGCGCGTTGAAATTCTATTCCTCTATCCGTCTGGATGTGCGCCGGGTAGAGTCATTGAAACAGAGCGGGGAGGTAATTGGTAATCATACCCGTATTAAAGTTGTAAAGAATAAGATTGCACCGCCATTTAAGGAGGCAGAATTTGATATTATGTTTGGCAGCGGTATCTCCCGTGAGGGCGATATCCTGGATTTGGCGGCAAATAACGGTATTGTCAATAAGTCTGGCGCCTGGTATGCATATAATGGTGAAAAAATCGGACAGGGCCGTGAGAATGCTAAAAATTACCTGCGGGAAAATAAAGCCGTTTGTGAGGAAATCGAGGCAAAAGTCCGGGATCATTATGATCTGGATGGTAAAAGAGCGGCGGCAGAGGCCGCTGAAAAAGAGGCTGCTGAAAAAGAAGCGCTTTCCAAAGAAGCACTTTCCAAAGAAGCACTTTCCAAAGACGCAGCTTCCAAAGATGCAGCTTCCAAAGATGCAGAATCCCAAAAAGAAACGAAGCAGGATTAGCGGGCAGAGGTATGACAGTAACAGAAATTGTCCAGGGAAAGAAAGGAAAACTGACGGTCTGTCTGGATACCGGCATTTCTTTCCCAATCTATGAAAGGGAGGCCGATGGATATCATTTGAAGGAAGGAGCGGAACTTTCCAAAGAGCAATGGAGCGGGATACGCACAGAGATACTGGATAAACGTGCAAAAAAGCGCGCGATGTATCTCCTTCAAAAGATGGATCGGACGGAGTATCAATTGCGGCGGAAGCTCAGGGAAAATGGCTACCCGGAAGAAGTAATCGAATGTGCAGTTGCATATGTAAAATCTTATCATTATATTGATGATCTTCGATACGCATCTGCCTATATCAGTTATCGTCAGAATCAGAAGAGCCGCTTTCAGCTGAAAGTCAGCTTACAACAGAAAGGAATTTCCCCGGAAGTGATTGCGCGTGCTATGGAGGAATCCTATACAGGGGAGGAAGAACCTCTGATCCTTAAGATGCTGGAGAAGAAGCATTATGATCCGGCAGGGATGGGACAGAAAGAAAAACATAAGATATATCAGTATTTGATGAGAAAAGGATTTTCGGGAGAAGCGGTACGCCGCTGTATGGAACTGCAGGAAAAAATGTGATGACAGCCCAAGTGAGCTGGAACCATTGCGAATATGATAATTTATATATTGGGAGTTTCTTAATTACCTGTTGGAAATTGGAAATCGGTTGGAAATCGGGTGGAAATCCTGTGTAATATGCTTGACATAATACCGAAAAAAGTATAAAATTTAATAGTTGTAATTTATGACATTATACTAATTATAGATTGTTATATGTACAATGAAAACTAAATAAGGAGGTGCTCCTGTGGCGCAGATTATCATTGCAGTGGTAATTACGGCCGTGGCCGCTGTCATCATTACTTATTTTGCATCCAATGCACATTTCAAAAAAGTGTCCGAAGAAAAGATCGGAAGTGCGGAGGATCGTGCAAGAGCAATTATTGATGAAGCTGTGAAAGCTGCTGAGACGAAGAAGCGCGAGGCTTTGTTGGAAGTCAAGGAAGAGTCCATCAAGACAAAGAATGAACTTGACAAAGAGATCAAAGACCGCAGATCTGAGATTCAGCGAAATGAGCGTCGTGTAGAACAAAAAGAAGCCAATCTGGATAAAAAGCTGGAGGCTATTGAACGACGTGAGCAGAGTTTTGCAGCAAAGGAAGAAGAGATCAAGCGTCAAAAGGCTGAAGTTGCCAAGTTGAATGAAGAACGCATACAGGAACTGGAACGAATTTCAGGACTCACCTCTGAACAGGCAAAAGAATATCTTTTAAAGACTGTTGAAGAAGATGTAAAACTGGATACTGCGAAATTAATCAAAGAAATGGAAACCAAAGCCAAGGAGGAAGCCGGTAAAAAAGCCAAAGAATATGTGGTTAATGCAATTCAGAAATGTGCGGCTGACCATGTGGCAGAGACGACAATTTCTGTAGTACAGCTTCCAAACGATGAGATGAAAGGACGTATCATTGGACGTGAGGGACGGAATATCCGTACTTTAGAGACAATGACAGGTGTGGATTTGATTATCGATGATACACCGGAGGCAGTAATTCTTTCCGGATTTGATCCGATTCGTCGTGAGGTTGCCCGTATTGCTCTTGAAAAACTGATTGTGGATGGACGAATCCATCCGGCCAGAATTGAGGAAATGGTTGAGAAGGCTCAGAAGGAAGTAGAGAGCATGATTCGGGAGGAAGGCGAGGCTGCGACACTGGAAGTGGGTGTGCATGGCATTCACTCGGAACTTGTTCGGCTGTTAGGACGCATGAAGTTCCGTACCAGCTATGGGCAGAATGCGTTAAAGCATTCTATTGAAGTTGCTCAGATTGCCGGACTTCTGGCAGCAGAGATCGGTGTGGATGTCAGAGTGGCGAAACGCGCCGGATTATTACATGATATCGGTAAAGCCGTAGATCATGAGATGGAAGGCTCCCATATTCAGCTTGGCGTAGAACTTTGCAGAAAGTTTAAGGAGTCAGCAGTTGTTATCAATGCAGTAGAAGCACATCATGGAGATGTGGAACCGGAGACTCTCATTGCATGTCTGGTACAGGCAGCCGATACTATTTCGGCAGCAAGACCAGGGGCAAGAAGGGAGACTCTGGAAACATATTCAAACAGATTGAAAAAGTTAGAAGAAATTACAAATAGTTTCAAAGGTGTAGATAAATCTTTTGCGGTTCAGGCGGGCAGGGAAATTCGTATTATGGTAGTTCCTGAACAGGTCAGCGATGCAGATATGGTACTCTTGGCAAGAGATATTTCCAAGCAGATTGAAGCTGAATTGGAATATCCGGGTCAGATTAAAGTAAATGTTATTCGCGAAAGCCGTGTAACAGACTATGCAAAGTAGTTTGTTATGGTATCCATAATAGCAGTTCGTGTGATGGATGAATCCCCGTAAATCCTTTTGAAAGGATTTACGGGTTTTTCTGTTTATATCAAAGGATAATCAAAGGATAATCAGAGGATTATCGGAGGATAATCAGAGGATAATCAGAGGATTATCGGAGGATTATAAGGGGATTATAA
>CAZGMH010000030.1:6154-7656 GCA_964526765.1 uncultured Eubacterium sp. | reverse complement strand
GAGGATTATAAGGGGATTATAAGGATTATCAGGGGTATTTCAAGGAAGTGTTTGCCGTATTTTGCGGAATGTGATATACTATGGACACTGTAGGATATGTAAGGAGAATAGCAGAATGAAATTAATTTCATGGAATGTAAATGGACTGCGCGCCTGTGTCCAAAAAGGTTTTCTGGATTATTTGAAACAGACAGATGCAGATATCTTTTGCGTGCAGGAGACGAAACTGCAGGAAGGCCAGATTCAAATAGATTTGGATGGGTATGAGCAGTATTGGAATTATGCGGAAAAGAAAGGATATTCAGGAACGGCAATATTTACGAAGGTAAAGCCGCTATCTGTTTTTTATGGAATCGGAATCGAGGAGCATGACCATGAAGGCCGTGTCATTACGTTGGAATATGATAGATTTTATTTTGTGACGGTCTATACCCCAAATTCCCAAAACGAGTTGGCGCGTCTGGATTATCGGATGAAATGGGAAGATGATTTCCTTGCATATATAAAAGGGCTGGAAAAATCGAAACCTGTAATTTATGCTGGCGATCTCAATGTTGCACATCAGGAAATCGACCTGAAAAACCCAAAGACCAATCGGAAAAATGCAGGTTTTACCGATGAGGAGAGAGAAAAATTTTCTAATGTACTGAAAAATGGAATGATTGATACTTACAGATATTTTTATCCTGAACAGACCGGGGTTTATTCCTGGTGGTCCTATCGTTTTAAAGCCCGGGAAAAGAATGCAGGATGGAGAATCGATTATTTTGTAGTGTCAGAATCATTGAAAAACTGTTTGAAGGACGCGAAAATCCACACAGAAATTATGGGTTCGGATCACTGTCCGGTGGAATTGGATATCGATATCTGAGGAAGAGAAAATAAATGTTATTGGAAGAGAAAAAAGCAGAGGAAAAAAAGGTATATGACTGGCCGAAATCCTATTATATGGAAACAGACGCCGTACAGCGCAAACGTATTCTGGAAGAACAGCTTATGGCGGATGACAGTGAAGAGACACAGAAAATAAAACAATTGTTTGAATGCCGTTACAAAAAAATGAAGGACGGGAAATACATGGATGTGTTTCTGAAAGAATGGATGATCCTGTTTTTGATCGGAAATGACCTGAAATCTTTTTTTTCACAGAAGCGGAACAGGAAGATGGCCCAGGAAGCCGCCGAGGCGCTTTGCCTTGGACGGGAAGCGGAGTTTGGCGCGGATATTCTATATGATGAACTGGGGCATCTGGCGGGAACTTATATTGCCAGCTGCCTGAACGATTCTAATTACCAGTCTGTGTTATTTCATATTGGACGGATGAAAGAAGATAAGGTAAAACAGAAAATAAGGAATGATTTGGAACTTGTATCAAAAATCATACCGGAAGCAGTCGGAATGAAAGAGGAATTTTCCCTGTTTGAAAAGGCTGTTTCGGATATGCAGGAGCGGATGCTGTAAAGTGACGGCGGCTTCCGGGCACATGGTCAGGATGCAGTGAC
>CAZGMH010000030.1:0-6054 GCA_964526765.1 uncultured Eubacterium sp. | reverse complement strand
CGGGCGCATTGTCCGGGATAAAAGAAAAATTTTGATAAATATGCTTTTCTGTATAGAGCAGAAAGTCAGGTAGGAGTTTGTTCATGAGGAAAGAGAGAAAAACGGAAAGACGCCGGCGTGAGGATGAGAAGAACAGGGCAGTGAGAAAAGAGGTTTTCAGCTGGATTCGGATGTTTGTGATCGTCATTGCAGTCGTAGTATTTTTGACGCAGTTCATTATTATTAACGCCAGCGTCCCGTCAGCATCTATGGAAAATACGATTATGACCAAAGACCGTTTGATCGGTTTTCGGTTTTCTTACTGGTTTGACGACCCGCAGCGCGGTGATATTATATTATTTGAGTACCCTGTGAATGAGAAAGATATTTATATTAAGCGCATCATCGGCCTGCCGGGCGAGACTGTTGAGATAAGGGACGGCAGCATTTATATCGACGGGAGCGATACTCCCCTTGAGGAAGATTATCTGAAAGAGGAATGGGTCTGGGAAAATGACGGCTATGTTTTTGAAGTGCCGGAGGGATGTTACTTCGTTATGGGTGACAACCGCAATGTTTCCGAGGACGGGCGCAGGTGGGCGCTGCTTGCCCTGGAAAGCGGCGTTGCTTCCAACATGGAAGAAGCAATGCAGTATAGCTTTGTAAAAAGAGATGAGATTAAAGGGAAAGCAATTTTTACTTATTATTCGTCCATTCGTATGTTGAAATAAAAAAAGAAAGAGGGAAAAACAATGGAAACAATGAAAGATTTTGAAAAGGAACTGGAAGATTCCTACAAAGTGATGGGAGACGGGGAGAAGGATACGGATACGCTTCTGGCATGGGAAAAGATCAAAGAGCTTTATGAATCCCGGGAGACGTTGACGGTAACGATTTCCGGCATCGTCAACAAAGGCGTGATCGCGCTGGTGGAAGGCGTGCGCGGTTTTATCCCGGCATCCCGCTTAAGCCTGCAGCGTGTAGATGATCTGAATGAATGGCTTGGGAAAGAGATTCGGGTGCGCATCATCACTGCAGATCCCGAGGCGGACAAACTCGTATTGTCTGCAAGAGAAATCCTGAAAGAGGAAAGAGATGAGAAAAAACGTCTCAAAATCTCGGAAATCAAAGAGGGCGCGGTGCTTACCGGAAAAGTAGAGACGCTTCAGGATTACGGTGCGTTTGTGGATTTGGGAGACGGCATTTCCGGTCTGGTCCATATTTCCCAGATTTCCCTGGAACGCATTAAACACCCGTCTGTTGTCCTGAAAGAGGGGCAGGAAGTCCAGGTGAAAGTCATCGGCAAAAAGGATGGGAAAATCAGCCTGAGCATGAAAGCGCTTCTCGCAGAGAAAAAGAAGGAAGAGGAAGTAAAGGTGGAGCTTCCAAAGAGTGAAACAATCGGAACTTCAATGGGGGATCTGTTGAAAAACCTGAAATTCTGATCCGATAAGGGCATATTTTGATGGAGGCGGACAGATGGCGGCAAACAAACTTGTACATGAACCGGGGGTCTATTTTGACTGCACCTCAATGCATGGAAAATGGTGTACGATTACACTGATTGGACAGGATGTCGGGTATGCCCGGGTGGGAATCGTTTCATCCGGGAAGAACTACATCCTGATTCAGTACAGAGATAAAAAAGGACTTGTGGCAAAGGCATATGTCAAACATATCGCGGAAGTGAAAATGAATGAGCGGATGCTGAAAAAGGAGCAGGAGCTGGTTGTGCAGGAGTGGGATGAAGACGTCAATCCATTCTGCTATTTTGTGGGGAAGCGATGTGATATTCATGTGCATCAGACCCGGCTGTTTGAGGCAAGTCCGGGGTTCTTCCGCGCGAAGATTATGTTTGTCGGTGAAAATATTATCCGTATACAGGAAAACAGCAGGGATTATAATGTCAATCAATATATGATCTGTGCAATGATGGAGAGTTGATATGCGCTTTTTTCATTTGTCTGATTTACACATCGGAAAGCAGTTATTCCGATATCATCTGGTACAGGAGCAGGCGGATATCCTGCGTCAGATAGTAGAAGCCGCAAAAATGCGGAAACCGGATGCCATTCTCATCGCCGGTGATGTTTATGACAAAGCGGTTCCGATGGTTGAGGCAGTGCGTATGATGGATGACTTTTTGACAGAGTTATCCCGGATCCGTCCCCAAATACCTGTCTTTTTAATTGCAGGAAATCATGATTCAAAAGAGCGGCTGGAATTTGCCAGCCGCCTTTTGGCACGCCAGAAAATTTATATTTCCGCGATTCCGCCGGAGTCGCAGACAGAATTTTTGCAAAAGGTAACTTTGACGGATGAGTTCGGCCCGGTTCATTTTTACCTGATGCCCTTTATCAAACCGGGGCACGTGCGCAGGTGGTATGGGGAATCCGTTGATACCTACGATCAGGCGGTAAGGGTCCTGCTGGAGCGGGAACAGATTGAAGCAGCGGAACGGAACGTGCTGCTTACCCATCAGTTTTATGTAAATGGAAATAATTTACCGGGCAGGACAGAATCAGAAACAGTCACGGTGGGAAATATCGACAGCGTGGACGTATCGGCGCTTTGGAAATTTGATTATGCGGCGATGGGACATATTCACCGGGGGCAGACGGTGGGTGAGCCCCGCTTTCGATACTGTGGAAGTCCTTATCCTTATTCTGTCAGCGAGGGGGAGCAGCAGAAGGGGATTCTGGAAGTTACCCTGAAGGAAAAGGGGAGTTCTCCTGTCGTAAATGAAATTCCACTGAAAAAACTGCGCGATGTCCGCCGGTTTTACGGAAACCTGAAGGACGCCCTTGCGCTTGCCGGCGACGGAGTGTGTGATGATTATATGAGCCTGACATTGACGGATGAGCAAATTCCTTATGAGCTGAAGGAGACATTGCAAAGCCATTTTCCGCATTTGCTGCAGGTTCAGTTTGACAATGCCCAGACCCGCGCCATTCTGGAAGATACGGCTGCGGATGTGGATACGACAGACCCGATGGAAATTTTTTCGGGTTTTTTTGAGGAACTGCATGGACGGAAACTTAATGACACGGAAGCATCCATTGTGAAAGAGATTATAAATGATGCAAAGGAGAAAAATGACAGATGAAACCAATGTCCCTGACAATATCTGCATTTGGTTCCTATGCAGATGAGATAACAATAGATTTCAGCGGCCATCAAAGCGGTGTGTTTTTGATTACCGGGGATACCGGGGCGGGAAAGACGACAATTTTTGATGCGATTACGTTTGCGTTATATGGAAAAACAAGCGGAAGCGGACGGAACGGAAATATGATGCGCAGCCAGTATGCCCTGCCGACCACAAAAACTTTTGTGGAATATCAGTTCCTGTATCGGGACAGTGTTTACAGGGTGCAGAGAAACCCGGAATATGTGCTGACGGTAAAACAGAAAAACGGGAAAGTTCGCCAAAGCCCGAAATCAGAGGCGGTTACTCTGTGGGAGGATGGCGAGGAGTTCGTGACTACCCGGAAAGCGGAGACAAATGGCAGAATCCAGGAGATTGTCGGTCTTGATTATGAGCAGTTTACGCAGATTGTCATGATCGCCCAGGGGGAGTTCCGAAAGCTGCTGACTGCCGAGACAAAAAAGAAAAAAGAAATATTTTCCAGGCTGTTCCATACTTCCATTTATCGTTTCATTGCAAAGGAATTTGAAGAAAGATGCAGCAATCTGGAGGGAAAGCTGCATGATAACCAGACAATGTGCGAGAACGAAATTATGCGGATAGCGGATGAGGAAGAAACGCGCGTTTTGCGCATCCGGGAGCTTCCCCTCGCAAGAAGCGCGCAGATTTTCGGGGAAATTAAAATAATCATTGAGGAACTTCAGCAAAAGAAGAACGAGATACAGTTGCGGCTGGAAGAAGCCGGAGAAAAGCTGGAACAGCAGAAGGAAGAACTGCATCTGGGACAGCAGACGGAGTCTCTCTACGGAGAAATCGCCGTGTATCAGGAGCGGCAGCGGCAATTATCCGGGCAGCGTTCCCGGATCGAAGAGTGGAGGCAGATACAGGAACGGATGAGAAAATATCTGCCGTTTTTACCGAAAGACCGTATTTATGAAGAAATACGGAAAAAGGCAGAGACGGCGTTTGGGGCGCTTCCCCCAAAAGGGGAAACCTTTGCCGGACAGATGGAGGAATGGGGACGGCAGTATACGGAAAGCAGCCGCTTTTATGAAAAGAAAGAACAGGAATTACGTCCCCGAATCCAGCAATTAGAGGCGGCTTTCCCTGTTTATGAGGAAATAGAGACGCTTTTTCAGGATAAAAAGGCGCAGGAGAAAGAGCGTTATGCCGCAGGGAAGCGGCTGGAACAGATTCAGAAGGACATTTCCACAGGAGAGGATCAAATCAGAATCCTGGAAAATTCTTTGCAAAAGCGGGATGAAGTGTCGGCTCAGACTGTTAAAGCGGAAACAATTTATGGGGAAACGGAAAAGAAATATCGGGCATCCGGGAAGCTTAAGGCATCGTGGGAGCAGACGGAGGCGGCAAGAAAATCCGGCGAAAGGGCATATGCATTGGCCTGTGAAGCCGAGCGGGAATACCAAAGCCGCAGAGAAGCATATGAGCAGATGCTGCAGCAATATATTTACGGGCAGGCAGGGGTCCTGGCACGTCATCTGAAAGAGGGGCAGCCCTGCCCTGTGTGCGGCTCCACGGTTCATCCAAATAAGCATGTTTTTTCGGAACATGTGCCGGATAAGGACCTTCTGGAAGATTCGGAGAAAGCGAAAAATCAGGCAAAGAAGGTGTGGGAACAGGCGGTTTTTGAGGAGGGAAAGAAAAATGAAACCTATCTCGTCGCACGGACAGCCATGGAACATCTTTTTGCGGATATATCCGGTGAGGATGCAGCGGACATGGTATGTGATGAAAAGACCGTATCCGGCATGTTAAAGCGGGCAGAGGATGCGTGGAAGCAGGCAGGAGCCGACCTGCTCCGCCTGAGACAGGAACAGGAACTCCTGAGAGAAAATCAGAAGCAGCTAAAGCAGGAACAGGAGAATCTCGCCGGGCAGCAGGCACAGCTTACCGCGTGGAGTGAACGTCTGCATGAGGCGGAAAAAAAGCTGGGAGTAGTCAGCGGGCGTTTGGAGGCGCTTGAAAAACAGGTCCGGTATACCACAAAAGCAGAAGCACAAAATGCGGCTCTGAAGATGCAAAAGGAGCTTGAAAATGCAAAAGAGCAATGTCTGCTGCGGCAGGTGCGCTGTCAGGAGGCGCTTTCGCGCCTGGATGAGCAGGTGACGGCATACGAAAAGCAGTGGGAAGAAACGCGGATACGCATAGACAGCTTACAGCTCCAGATAGCAGGGAAACCCCGGCCGGATATGGATGCATTAAACCTCAGAGTGGAACAGGGCAATCTTCTGGTGCAGGAGCTTTCCGGGAGGGAAGCAAAGCTGAATACATTGCTTGAAAGAAATTTAGAGAGCCAGGGAAATCTGGAAAAACTGTTGGAAAAGCGGCAGGAGATGGCGGAGGAGTATGAGATTTTACAGGCGTTGAACCAGACTGCCAATGGAAAACTGGCGGGAAATGTAAAAATGGATTTTGAGACGTATGTACAGCGTCAATACCTGCAGCGCATTCTGACAGAGGCAAACCGGCGGTTTCTGGCTATGTCTATGGGGCAGTTTGTGTTGAAACTGAAGGAGATTTCAGATGCGGGAAAGAGCGGGAACGAGGGATTGGACCTTTATGTGCATAGTCTGGTCACAAACACGGACAGGGATGTCAACACGTTGTCCGGAGGCGAATCCTTTATGGCGGCGCTTTCCATGGCGCTGGGATTGTCGGACGTGGTCACGCAGACCGCGGGGAGCGTCCATCTGGATATGATGTTTATTGACGAGGGCTTCGGCTCCCTGGATGAGACGTCCCGGATGCAGGCGATCCGCATTCTCAATGAACTGGCGGAAGGACAAACTCTGGTGGGAATCATTTCACATGTGACGGAATTGAAAGAACAAATTGAACAGAAACTGGTAGTAAAAAGGACAGACCGTGGAAGCGGGCTTGCCTGGGAAATGTGATTGTGGTATAAT
>CAZGMH010000029.1:1593-16970 GCA_964526765.1 uncultured Eubacterium sp. | reverse complement strand
AAAGATTTTAGAATATGATAAAATAATAGCCCTGCTCACAGAGCAGGCTACTTCCGATTCCGGTAAAGAGCTCTGCAAAAAGCTGGAGCCAATGACGGATTACACGGAAATCATGCAGGCTCAGTCAGAAACAGCGGACGCATTGGGACGCCTTTACCGCAGGGGAAATATCTCATTTGCCGGGCTTAAAAATCCCGGTTTCCAGATGAAAAGACTGGAAATCGGCGGCATACTGAATATTGAAGAACTGTTGATGATCTGTAATCTCCTTGAGATTACGAAACGCGCGAAGGCTTACTCCCGCGAAGTCCGGGAGGATATTCCGGCGGACTCCCTGGATGAGCTTTTTGCCGGTTTGGAACCGCTGACGCCCCTTTTAGATGAAATCCGCCGCTGCATTCTCTCGGAAGATGAGATCAGCGATGATGCGAGCCCCGCGCTTCGGAATATCCGCCGCTCAATCCGCAGCATCAACGGCAAAATCCGCGGGGCAATGAACAGCATTTTAAACAACTCCACCACCCGGACTTATCTGCAGGATGCGGTCATTACCATGCGCAACGGGCGCTATTGCCTGCCTGTCAGGGTTGAATACAAAGCGCAGGTTCCCGGAATGATTCACGATCAATCTTCCAGCGGCTCCACGCTTTTTATCGAGCCAATGTCCGTGGTTAAGCTCAACAATGATTTAAAAGAGGCATATTTAAAAGAAAAAGAGGAAATCGATGTCATTTTATCAAATTTAAGTAATCTGACTGCCGAATATTCCGCCTACATTCTGGACAATTACAAAAATCTGACCATGCTGGACTTTATTTTTGCAAAGGCTATGCTGGCAAAATTATATAACGGAATGGCTCCGTCCTTTAACAGGGAAGGACGCATCCGCATCCGTCAGGGACGCCATCCCCTTCTCGATAAACACAAGGTTGTCCCGATTGATGTCCGGCTCGGAGAGGAATTTCATCTTCTCATCGTCACCGGTCCAAATACCGGCGGCAAAACCGTATCCTTAAAAACGGTCGGACTGTTTACCCTGATGGGGCAGTCCGGGCTTCACATTCCTGCCGGCGACCGCTCGGAGCTGGCAATCTTTGATGAAGTATATGCGGATATCGGGGATGAACAAAGCATTGAGCAGAATTTGAGTACCTTTTCTTCTCATATGACCAACATCGTATCCATCCTTCAAAAGGCCAATCCGCACTCTCTCGTACTTTTCGACGAGCTGTGTGCCGGAACCGACCCGGATGAGGGCGCCGCGCTGGCAATATCCATTCTTGACCATCTGCGGAAAAAAGGTATCCGGACGATGTCCACAACACACTACAGCGAAATCAAGCTCTATGCGCTTTCCACGGAAGGGGTGGAAAATGCCTGCTGTGAATTCAGCGTAGAAACTTTAAGCCCTACCTACAGGCTCCTGATCGGTATTCCGGGCAAGAGCAATGCTTTTGCCATCTCAAAAAAAATCGGTCTGCCCGATACACTGATTGAGGATGCAAAGACGCGTATCACACAGGAAAGCGAAAATTTTGAGGATGTCATTGCCGATTTGGAGCAAAGCCGTCTGACCATTGAGAAGGAACAGCTTGAAATCAATCAGTATAAAGCTGAAGCAGAGCGATTAAAGCGGCAGTTAGAGGAAAAACAGGAAAAACTGAACCGAAGCCGTGATAAAATCCTGCAGGAAGCAAACGAGCAGGCCGCTGCCATCTTAAAAGAAGCGAAGGATGTGGCTGATGAGACCATCCGCAACTTCCACAAATTCGGCAAAACACATATGGATGCCGCCGCTATGGAAAAGGAACGCGAGAACATCCGCAAAAAAATGGCTGCCGCCCAGAAAAAATCTGCGTCTGAACCAGCCGTTCAGGAAAATCACAATGTGCCGAAAAACCTGCGCCTGGGCGACTCCGTAAAGGTCCTCAGCATGAACTTAAAGGGAACCGTACACACGCTGCCGGATTCCAAAGGCAATCTTTTTGTCCAGATGGGAATTTTGCGCTATCAGGTCAATATCAAAGATCTGGTATTAATCGCAGATGAAAACCCGGCAAAGACAAAATCGCCAAAAACAAGCGCCGGAAAATTGAAAATGTCCAAATCCCTGTCCGTGTCCTGCGAAATCAATCTTATCGGAAAGACTGTGGACGAAGCCATCGGGGAGCTGGACAAATATCTGGATGATGCGTACCTTGCCCACCTGCACACAGTCCGCATCGTACACGGCAAAGGTACCGGAGCGCTGAGAAAAGCGGTACACAGTCACTTAAAGAGACAAAAATATATCAAATCATTTCATTTAGGGGAATTCGGCGAGGGCGACGCAGGCGTGACCATCGCAGAGTTTGAATAGGGGGATACTACAAAATGGCAATCAAACAAAAAATACTCATCGTAGATGATGACAGCAATATCGCAGAATTAATCTCTTTGTATCTCATCAAAGAATGCTATGACACAAAAATCGTGGAGGACGGAGAATCTGCCCTCCGGGAATTTAAGCATTACCAGCCAAACTTAATTTTGCTGGATTTGATGCTCCCCGGCATCGACGGGTATCAGGTCTGCCGGGAAATCCGTTCCCAGTCCAATGTACCTATCATTATGCTTTCCGCAAAAGGGGAGGTTTTTGACAAGGTTCTCGGTCTGGAACTGGGGGCAGATGACTACATCATCAAGCCTTTTGACTCCAAAGAGCTTGTCGCCCGTGTCAAAGCGGTTCTTCGCCGCTACCAGGCCGCAAAACCGGAAAAATCAGAGCCGGATATCAAATGTGTAGAATACCCGGATTTGGTCATCAACCAGACAAACTATTCCGTACTGTACAACAATCAGGTAGTGGAAATGCCGCCAAAGGAGCTGGAACTCTTATACTTCCTTGCGGCGTCGCCCAATCAGGTATTTACCAGGGAACAGCTTCTGGACCATATCTGGGGCTACGAATATCTGGGAGATACACGGACTGTCGATGTTCATGTAAAACGCCTCCGGGAAAAAATAAAAGATCACGAGCATTGGGGCATTGCAACCGTATGGGGTATCGGATATAAATTTGAAACACGCTGATTACACATAATAAAGGACGTTATGAAAAAAAGACTGCTTCTTCGGATGGTGTTGGGCTACATCCTCTTTGGATTATCAGGCTTTATCATCATTTCGATTTTTACATCACACTATAACCAAAAATATCTGGAAAACGAGATGGCTGCCACACTTCACAAAGAAAGCAACATTATTGCAGAAACTTACGGGAAAAGCTATTTTTCATCCGAAATAACCATTGAAGAATTTCAGTCGCAGCTATCCGCATTAAGCGTTTATCTGGATGCAGACATTTACATTGTCAACACAACCGGACGCATTCTGGTCAATTCCAAAACATTTGTGGAACCCGCCCAGACGGAGACGATCGAAGATTTCAATATTTTAGATTTTGGAAATAATTATTATTCTGTCGGTGATTTTTATGAAACATACACGGAGGATATGATCTGTGTCTATACGCCGGTCACAAGAAATTACAAAGTAAACAGCTACATTATTATCTGTCAGCCCATTACGCAGGTCACCTCCATGAAATACGATCTGCTGAATGGAGCATACCTGACACTGTTCATCCTGTTCTTGCTCTCATTGATTATTCTATTAATCTTTGGATTTACAATTTACAGGCCCCTGAGCAATATTGTAAAAGCTGCCGGCTCCTATGCCGGCGGTGATTTTGACACTGCGATTAATATCCACAGGAATGATGAAATAGGTTTTCTGTCAGATACGATGAATTACATGGCATTGGAGCTAAACTCTCTGGAAAATGACCAGCATAAATTTATCTCCAATATTTCCCATGATTTCCGGTCTCCTCTGACCTCTATCAAGGGCTATGCCCAGGCAATGGCAGACGGCACAATTCCGGTAGAAATGCAGGAAAAATATCTGAATGTCATCATTTTTGAAACGGAGCGTCTGGAAAAACTGACGCAAAACTTACTGGAATTAAACAAATATGGGGCTAAAGGGATTTTCCTGGATTTATCCGTCTTTGATTTGAACCAGCTTATCAAAAGAACCGTACTCTCTTTTGAAGGAAGAAGCATAGAAAAACACCTGACCTTTGAATTAATCCTGACCGGGGAAGAATTATTTGTAAAGGCGGATGCCGCAAAAATCGATCAGGTGCTTCACAACCTGATTGACAATGCCGTTAAATTCAGCAACGTCAACTCCGCCATCGTGATTGAAACTACCGCGCGCAGCGGAAAGGTCTTTGTCTCCGTAAAAGACTCCGGCATCGGCATCCCGAAGGACAGCCTTAACAAAATCTGGGAACGCTTCTATAAGACAGACCTGTCCCGCGGAAAAGACAAAAAGGGAACCGGGCTTGGCCTGTCAATTGTAAAAGAACTGATTCATGCACACCACGAAAACATTAACGTTATCAGTACGGTGGGAATCGGAACAGAATTTATCTTTACGCTGACTCTGGCAGACAAACCGGAGCATATTCTGTAATTTCCACAGGTTCAAAAAATCAAAAAGGAAAGGTTCTGTCTCTTGAAAGATAAAAACCCTTCCTTTTTTGTTTTCTTTATTTTTTTGTCAATTTTCCTATGTCTTTTGTTTTCCTGTAATTTTTTCGTTTCCCCGTTTTTTTAATTCTTCTGTTTTTCCTTATTCTTCTGTTTTCCTTATTCTTCTGTTTTTCCTTATTCTTCTGTTTTTCCTTGTTCTTCTGTTTGTTCTTGTTCGTCTGTTTGTTCTGATTCTATTTTAACAGAAGCTTTTTCTTTCATTGTTCGCTTTTTTCTCTTTTTCTCGGGCTTTCTCAGTTTTTCCCTGTGATGGAACTTCGAATCAAAGGAAATTTTCTCCAAATGCTTCAATATCTTGTCCTGCCCTTTTTTCGGCTTTGCAAAATAAACCGCCAGAATAATGGCAAGCAGCACAGCCGATGTGACGGACACCTCAATATCCATCTTTACCCAGGCAGAGATAAACGCGATAATACAAAATACGCCTCCGATTGCCAAAAGCATATTCGCAGATAACTTTTTGCCGAATTTGCCTGTAATACGGCTGCCCCGTTCATCTACCTCCAAATGCCCGGTGAAATACTGGCTGAGGCTCATTCCTTTAATTTCAAATTCTTTGTGATGACAGATGGTAAAATCGCTGTCGCTGGTAAAATGCCCCCAAAAGCAATCAATCTGCCGATACGCATTCATATTTTCCCTGTTATCTTCTACTACTTTATCTTTCCACGACATTTTCCACTCTTCCGGTGTCAAATGACTGATAATCGTTACATTTTTCATATCCTAAATCCAATATTCCGCTGCAGACTGCGGGAAAATCAGATCCCCGCAGCATTCGCCAGACATCCGCCCAGATGTATCTGCGCGGCTCATTGCTTTGTGAAAATAAAATTGTAACTATTCAGAGCCATCGCTATCCCCAACCGCTCTGAATAGTTACAAAAAAATGTCCTTAGTTTTTTACTTTACTATCACGATATGACCAAACCATATCCTTATCCCTGGGATACTCTTTCTTATGTATCCTCACGCTCACACAAGAGCCGGAACAAGGAACAGGAAGCAAAGAGCTGTTACAATACCGCCTACGATCAATACGATTGCGCAGTATCCCATAATATCTCTTGCGCCAAGTCCGGCAATACCAAGCGCCGGTAATGCCCAGAACGGCTGAAGCATGTTCGTCCATGCATCACCCCATGCAATACCCATAGCAGTTACTGCCGGGGAAACCCCAAGCGCCGCGCCTGCCGGCATCATAATCGGACCTTGGACTGCCCACTGTCCGCCGCCGGACGGAACGAAGAAGTTTACGATACCTGCTGCGAGATAACAGAATACCGGGAACGTACGGGTTGTGGAAATACTTACAAACGCATTACTGATAGCTCCCGCAAGGGAAACGCCGCTTGCTCCTGCCGTAACCATCATACCCTGGATACCAGCGTAGAACGGGAACTGTAAGATGATACCGCCCGCGCTCTCAGCAGACGCCATAATCGCACGTACATACCCAATCGGAGTCTTGTTGAATGCAATACCGAGAACAAGGAAAATCAGGTTTACGATATTCAGTGTCAGTGAGTTCAGGATTCCTGCACCCTGCGCAGCCTGGACAAAGTAATAAATAATATAAATTGCTCCGATAACAACAACAAAGTAGGAAAGAATCATGCTGTTTTCCAGCTTCTCAGCAGGCGTCTCCGGTTTCTTTGCCGGACCTTCATCCTTGTCTGCAAGGAGCTTCGGGTCAATAGATACAACGTCTTTTCCATCCGGATGCATACGCATCAGGACAAATGTCAAAACTACAACGATGATCAGGCACATAAGCAGGTTCCATGCCGAGAAAATTGTCTGTGAAGTAGAAACAATTTCTGTCAGGAAACCGCCGGTATTGGCAACTGCGCCATCTTCACCCAAAGATGTCATACCCAGCGGGATAGATCCGGAAATACCGGAATGCCAGATAATGAATCCTGAATATGCAGCGGCGATAATCAGACGATAGTCCAGACCTTTCACCTTCTTGGCAACTTCCTTTGCCAGAAGAGCGCCGATAATCAGGCCGAATCCCCAGTTAATAAAGCAGCAGATTGATGAAATAACGAAGACAAAACCAACTGCCCCAACAGGTTTCTTCGGAACCCCTGCCAGCTTTACGATGATGTTTTTGATCGCAGGCGCATATGCGAGCGCACTTCCGAGTACCAGCACCAATGCCATCTGCATGGAGAATAATAACAGATTCCATACTCCACTGCCCCATGCAGTGATAACCTGGATTGGTCCCATGCCGGTCACAGGCATTGCAGCGATAAATACTACAATTGTTAAAATGATACAGAAAACAAATGCATCCGGCAAAAATCTCTGTACCAGTTTAACGCAGCCATTTGTAAATTTTTTGAACATAGCTACATCTCCTCTCTTATACCTTAACTACCAGTTTATTATACACCTTTTTCCGAAAAGTTACCACACGGTTACTGTCAAAAAATTTATTTTCTGCAATTTTTATTTTTCATGTTTACGTTTTGTTCTGTTTTTTATTATTTTACAATAATTTTTAAGATTTTTTTTATAATTATTTTTTTATTTTTGTGCATTTTTTCGTCAAAATTATATTTGACATTAGCAAAATTAGGCACTTAGCACAAAAACGCCATCTTACGTATAAGAAGTAGGATTTTTTCCGGGCGTCCAAAAAAATCCATGTGTGCCATCCTCAGCATTTTTGCCCGGAATCGTTGTTTTTCAAACCTTTTTTCTTGTATTCTTTCTGCTTCTGAATTATAATTTTATCAGGCGCCGGATTGATTATTTCATCCGGATTTTGTCAGAAAAACAAAGGAGTAATTCTATGTCTATCACAAAAAATGAACTTTTAAAACTTCAAAACGGCAGTGATGTGAGGGGTATCGCCTGCGAGGGTATCGAAGGCGAACACATCACTCTGACCCCGGAAGCCGCCTATCTGATTGGCGGAGCTTTCGCCATCTGGCTGTTAAAGAAAAAACATCTTAAGCCGGAAGAATGTATCATAGGTGTGGGAACCGATTCCCGCATCACCGGTCCGGAAATCAAAAAACAGGTTATCAGGGGAATGCTTTCCCAGGGCATCTACGTATCAGACTGCGGTATGGCGTCCACACCCGCCATGTTTATGTCCATTGTCTACCCGGAAACCCGGTATGACGGAGCCTGCATGATTACCGCAAGCCATCTGCCCTTTAACCGGAACGGGCTGAAATTTTTTGACCGGGACGGCGGACTTGAGCACGACGACATTACGGATATCCTGCATATTGCAGCCGGCCTTGCCCCAAATGTTACTGAGGCTGATATTGCCGCCGGACTGCCGTCAGAATGTAACCGCCTCTGTGAATTTGAACTGATTTCCCTTTACAGCGCAAATCTCTGTATGAAAATCTGCGAAGCGGTAAAAGCCGATAATTATGACGAACCGCTCAGGGGATTGAAAATCGTCGTGGATGCCGGCAACGGCGCGGGCGGCTTCTTTGTCAATGAGGTATTAAACGAGCTGGGCGCCGACACCACCGGCAGTAACTTTCTGGAACCGGACGGCACGTTCCCGAACCACATTCCGAATCCGGAAAACAAAGCTGCCATGAAAGCAATCTGTGACGCCACTGTGGCAGCCAAAGCTGATCTTGGACTGATCTTTGATACGGATGTAGACCGGATGTCCGCTGTCCTCTCAGACGGCACGCCCATCAACCGCGACTCCATTATCGCGATGATTGCCGCAATCCTGGCGCCGGATTATCCGGGCAGCACCATTATCACGGACTCTGTCACATCTGACCGTCTGACAGATTTCCTGGAAAAGGATTTGGGATTAAAGCACCTGTGCTATATGCGCGGTTACAAGAACGTCATCAATAAATGCAAGGAATTAAACCAGCAGGGAATTGTCAGCCCTCTTGCTATGGAAACTTCCGGCCACGGATGCCTGAAAGATAATTATTATCTGGACGACGGCGCTTTCCTCGCCGTTAAGCTCGTGATTGCAGTCGCGAAGGCAAAAAAAGAAGGAAAGACAATTGATCACTTTATCCAAAACCTGTGTACAGAATTTGCAGACCGCGAGGTACGCTTCCCGATTCATGCAGAGGATTTCAAAACCTATGGCGCTTCTGTTTTGCAGGAGTTTAAAAAACGGGCGGAAGCCTCCGGCTATGAGTTTCCACAGTCATACGAAGGCATCCGCATCCGCTTCTCGGACGTCTGCACCGGATGGATGCTGCTGCGCGCTTCCCTCCATGACCCGGTTATGGTGTTGAATCTGGAAGGACGCACCCAAAAGGATTTGGAAATCATTACAGGAATTGCAATCAGCCTTTTAGATGGCTTTGACAAATTAGACATCTCAAACCTGTGACATCATAAAGCTTATAAATTGCCGAGGGCTTTTATTTCACAGGAATATTGCGAAGTAATTTTCTATGAAACAAAAAAATGGTCAGGTTACACCTGAAAAAGTGTAATCCGGCCATTCCTTTTATCTAAAATTCTTTCTTTTTCATGATTCGAAGGCTGAACAAAAAAGATATGAGATATATCATAATCAGACATGCCGCCAATCCTCCAAAGAAAACGGTATTTTTTATTGTCAATGCCCGCTCAAACACATCATCAATATTGATATCCATACTTTCCAACGTCCGTATTCCAACAAATCCCACTGCTACAACGGCAAACACAACTATCATAATAACCGTTCTTCCGTTGTCGCTTCCGAATTTTAACTGTATCGGTATGCAGAATCCTACAATCAGGAAACCAAGCGCCAGGATACTGATGCTGCCCGCCAACAGTTCCAGCTTATCAACCTGGGAATGCCCGAGAATGCGGGAAATATTCGCAGCGGTCAGCGCCAGCCCCCATCCGATTGCCGCACACAGAAGCCCGAACACGTACTTTTCGATTACATAGAGTGTTCTTGTCACAGGAAGCGTCATGAGAAATGCATTTCCATGTTTATATGTGTCGTAAGAAATTGTTGACAACACCTGCATGGAGCAAACCAGCGTCACATAACCAATTACAAAAACCGCTACATTTCCACCGGCATACAGCATAAATATACCAATTCCAACTACAATAACCAACATCTGCTTATTCATCCATGCGAGATTAAAGTCTTTTATCAGTAACCCTTTCATATTCTGTCACCCCTTGCCATCATCATCAAAGTCTGGTCAATGCTTCCCTTTTCTATCACAATCTGAGGATAATTCTCCTGATAATACTGCCTCTGATCAGTCAGGCAGCAATAACCATAGCTTTCCTCTCTGATACGAAGCAGATAGTCTTTGTCTAAAATTTGATATTCTTCCGGATTCACTTTCAGAATGGCATACTGCTCCAGAAGTGTATCTGTATCTTCATGCATCACAATCTGCCCCCTGTGAATCATATAAATGTCATCACAAAAATGCTCCAGGACTCCGGAAATATGGGAACTGATTAAAATAGAACGCGACTCATTCTCCATATATCCGCGCAGCATATCCAGCAGTTCTTCCCTTGCCAAAACATCAAGACCGGCTGCCGGCTCATCCAGGATCAGCAGCTTCGCATCATGGCTCATAGCGATTAACAGTTTCAGCTTCGCATACATTCCTGTGGAAAAGTCCTTGATTTTTTTATCTATAGGTAGTTCAAAATGCATACACTTATCCAAAAAATCCTGCCTGTCAAATCTGTGATACAGGCTTTTCATCACCGGAACCACTTTGCGTATTGTCAGATATTCGCTGAATCCGGCATCTGACAGCGCCACGCCGATATCCTCTTTATCGGTTTTTCCCAGTTTCCTATAATCTTTCCCAAAAATTTTGATGCTTCCGCTGTCAATGCGAATCAAATCAAGAATCGCTTTAAATGTTGTACTTTTTCCTGCCCCATTCTGCCCAATCAGCCCTGTGACACATCCCGGATGCAGTTTGAGGGAGCAGTCCAATTCAAATTGGGGATATTCCTTTTTTACATGGTCTAATTCCAATATCATCATGATTCCTCCATCAGCAGTTCGAATAATTCTTTTAATTCCGAATTATCCATCCCACAGCATCTGCCTTTTCGGATGGCCCTTTCCAAATCGGCTTCCACTTCTTTTCGTTGTTCTTCCTGCAAAAGATTCTGATTTGCCGCAGCCACAAAGCTGCCTTTTCCGTGCACGGTGACTACAAATCCTTCCTCTTCCAGATAGTTGTACGCCTTCTTTACTGTCAGGGCGCTGATCTTCAACTCTTTTGCAAGGGAACGGACAGATGGGAGCATACTTTCCTCCGGCAGCGTCCCATTGATAATGAGCCCTTTAATCTGCCCGACAATCTGCTCATAAATGGGCTGCATGGAAGAATTGTTAATTATCAGATTCATATTGTATCCTCCTGTCTGCAAACAGTATATAACAGTATACAACAGTTGTCAACTGTTATATACTGTTTATTTTTAATCCGCCATCTCATCAATAAAAAAGTGTGCTTCGCACACCCTCGCGAGCTAAAATTTAGAAAGCACAGCTTTTCTTGCCGCGCCGAGTGCAGCCGCTTTAGCGGCTTAATTCTCTATGCACGAGTGCGCATCGTTTGCCCGCAGGGCTTTTGTTTCATAGGAACATTGCAAAGCAATTTCCTATGAAACAAAAAAGCAATGATAAAGTCATGCATGCATAAACTTTTCATCGCCTTTTATCTTATGAGCAAAGCTCACCTCTATAAACAAAATGATATTCAGATATACACGGAATCCTGATTCGCCACAGCCGCATTCTGTATCGTATATGCCTTATCGCCATTCAGGGCGTACATGCAGCTTATAAACACATATACATGGTCGCCCGCATGTACCGGAGTTTCGTTTAACTGCCGGTTCGCCGTAATCAGCCTGCCTTTCATCCTGATTTTTACCTCGATATCACTGCCGCGGAAAGATGTGTGCTCTACAATTCCTTTCTCCGCCGTGACCGGGTATTTCACATATTCCGATTCCGGCGTGATCGAAATATATTCCGGCCGGATAACAGCGCGCAGGTTCTTATCAACATGCTCAAAACCTTTCAGCTCATTGATGTGCTCAATCACCGTCGGCTGCCCGATAAACTGCGCCACAAACGCAGAACTCGGATTCCTGTAAATATCGAGCGGCGTCCCTATCTGTTCAATCCGCCCCTTATTGGTGACGATAATCTCATCCGCCACTTCGATTGCCTCGTCCTGGTCATGAGTGACAAAAATACTGGTGATGCCCACCGCGTTAATTAATTCTCTCAGCCAGCTTCGGAGTTCTTTTCGGACTTTTGCATCAATCGCAGCAAAGGGTTCATCCAGAAGCAATAACTGAGGCTGGGTCGCAAGAGCCCTGGCAAATGCGACTCTCTGTCTCTGACCGCCGGAAAGCTGATTTGGATACCGCTTCTCCATTCCTTTCAGTCCCACCAGCTCAATCAACTCCTCCACGCGGTTTTTTATGTCTGCCTTATTCCATTTCTGGATTTTCAGGCCAAAGGCAATATTTTCAAATACCGTCTTGTACCGGAACAGGGCATAACTCTGAAACACAAACCCGATGCCCCGCTTACTCGCCGGAACGTCGTTCACCCGTGTTCCGTTGATGTAAATTTCTCCGGAATCCGCAGTCTCAAGCCCTGCCAGGATCCGCAGAATTGTTGTTTTGCCGCTCCCGCTCGGCCCAAGCAGACCGATTAATTTTCCTTTTTCAACGGAAAAGCTCACCTGATCCGACGCCTTGAAATCGCCAAAACTTTTATTTATATTTCGTAATTCAACATATGTTGACTCCTGTTGTCCCATCTGTCAGGCTCCTCCCTGTCCATTCTTTTTTCCCCGGTATTCCAGGATATTGCGCAATACCAGTATAATAACTGCCATGATTACCAGAATGGAGGACATCGCAAATGCCCCTGTAAAATCATAACCCTGATACAGCAGTTCGATGTAGAGCGGCATCGTATTTGTTTTTCCCCTGAGATGTCCGGACAAAACGGATACTGCCCCAAACTCTCCCATCGCCCTGGCTGTACAGAGTACAATGCCGTACAGGAGCGCCCACTTAATATGCGGAAATGTTATCTGGGTAAAAATGCGGAAACCTCCCGCCCCCATCAGCGCGGCAGCTTCCTCCTCATCCGTGCCCTGGGCGGTGAGAACCGGAATCAGTTCCCTGGATATAAATGGAAATGTTACAAATATCGTTGCCAGCACAATTCCGGGAACCGCAAATATAATATCAATCCCGAGTTCATGCAGATACGGATACAGAAAACTCTGACGTCCAAATGTCAGAACATATATCAGACCTGCAATAATCGGTGAAATCGTCAGCGGCAGATCGATTAATGTAGAGATTACTTTCTTTCCCCGGAACCGGAATTTCGTAATCGTCCATGCCGCAAATATTCCAAATATCGTATTTATGATAACGGATATTACCGTAGCTTTGATTGTGAGCAATACCGCTTTTACCGCGTAACTGTCGGAAACCGCTGCCAGATAGGCATCGATTCCCTCCCGCAGCGCAGTAACCAGCACGTAAATCAGAGGGAGAATCAGCATGACAATCAAAAAAGCCGCGCTGATTCCAATCAACAGCCACTTGACCGGTCCTGAATTATTTCTTGTGTTCATCAAATTCCTCCTGCTATTCTATGCCGCTTACAATTTTGGATGTACGGCTCTGGATTACCGCATTGACAAATAAAATCGCAAATGCAATCAACAGCATGATCAATGCGATTGAAGTCGCGCTGGCGTAATCATATTCCTGCAGTTCCGACATGATCATGAGCGGAACAATTTCCGTCTTATACGGGGTATTGCCCGCAATAAATACAACGCTCCCATATTCCCCGATGCATCGCGCAAACGCCATCGTAAAGCCGGCAATCAGAGCCGGCCGTATCTCCGGGAATATGACCCGGAAAAAGGTCTGTATCCGTGACGCCCCCAGAATATTGGCCGCTTCCTCATATTCGGGCTCTACCTTTTCCAATACCGGCTGGACGCTGCGCACCACAAAGGGTATTCCGATAAATATGATGGCAATCGTTATTCCAAACCGCGTATACGCGACATCTATGCCAAATCTGGCAAAAAAGCTTCCGATCCATCCGCTTTTTACGGTCAGATGTGTGAGCGAAATGCCGGCCACCGCTGTGGGAAGCGCAAACGGCAGTTCAATCAGTCCATCCATAATCCTTTTTCCCGGAAAATCATATCTCACCAGCACCCATGCAAGTATCAGACCCATAACCGCGTTCACCGCGGAAGCGATAAAAGCGGTCAGGATACTCACCTTATAACTGGCGAGTACCCTCGGTCTGGTAACGGTTGCAATGAACTCCGAAAAGGAAAGCTCCGCTGAGAAAATGACCAGTGAACAAAGCGGAATGATCACGATAAAGCCCAGGATTGCGATTGTAATTCCAAAGGATAATCCAAATCCCGGAATCACGCTTTTTGTTTTCTTTTTTCCCGTTTTCATTGCCGGACCCTTTCGTTCTTATTCTTCATAAATAGAATCAAACACGCCGCCATCCACAAAATGTTTATTTGTCGCCTCTGTCCAGCCGCCAAAATGTACAATGTCCGTTAAATCAACATTTGTGATAATCCATTTATTGTCCTCCGGCAGCTCAGTGATTACCTGTGAATCCGAATCGGAAGTATACTCGCTCAAAATTGCCTCATTCGTCGGACGATAATAGTTATCTGCTTCCAGCCGCTGTGCATCCTCGGAGTACAGGTACTCAAGGTAAGCAGTCGCAACCTCTCTTGTTCCCCGCTCATCTACCACTGTGTCTACAATCGCCACGGTCGGCTGGCACAAAATCGATACGGACGGAACTACAATCTCATATTCGCCCGGATATTCCTCGAGAGAGAGGAACGCTTCATTCTCCCATGCCAGCAGGACGTCGCCCTGCCCGTTCTCTACAAAGGAAGTTGTCGATCCCCTTGCACCGGAATCCAGCACAACGACATTTTCGTAAAGCTTTTTCATACTTGCCGTAATCTCTTCCTCGCTCTGTCCCGCTTTTTCAAAGTAATACCATGCAGCAAGGTAATTCCATCTTGCCCCGCCGGATGTCTTTGGATTCGGTGTGACAATTTCCACATCATCACGAACCAGATCATCCCAATCGGTAATATCTTTCGGATTGCCGGAACGTACCAGAAATACAATGCTGGATGTATACGGTGAACTGTCCAGATCAAATTCGGAAGTGTAACCTTCCTCAATCAGTCCCGCATCTTTCACTGCATCCACATCCCCTTCCAGCGCAAGCGTAACAACATCTGCTTCAAGACCGTTTGCCACTTCCAACGCCTGTTTGCCGGAACCGCCGTGGGACTGTACAACCGTTACCTCCTGACCGGTCTCATTAAGCCAGTAATCTGCAAACAGCTCGTTATAGGCCGCATATAATTCTCTGGTCGGGTCATAAGATACATTTGTGATTTCTACCGGTTCCGTACTGCCGGAAGAATCAGCCTCCTGCGAAGCGCTGGCGGTATCCGCCGTTTTACTGCTATCTCCATCGGAAGAGCTTCCGCATCCTGCCAGAAGCCCTCCTGTCAACGTTATCACTGCGAGCATCGAAACAATTCTCTTTTTCATAATTTCTTCTTTCCTTTCCTGTTTAAATTATTATCATACTATATCTATATGTTTAACATGGATTGGATTATAGCACCCACAGCCCTTAAGTTCAATTACAATATTTGAAAACGTTGTCATGCAGACCGCACAAAATCCGCCCCGCAAAGAAGGTCTATCGTC
>CAZGMH010000029.1:0-1493 GCA_964526765.1 uncultured Eubacterium sp. | reverse complement strand
GGCTTTTGTTCCCCGTATCGCAAAAAGGCAGATATACCAAACGGTATATCTGCCTGAAAAAACTTTTCGAACTTATACTAACTCAAGTACAACTTCCATTGCCCCGTCACCTTTACGCGGTCCAATCTTGACAATTCTGGTATAACCACCATTGCGGTCTTTATACTTCGGAGCAATTTCTGTAAATAATTTATCTACCAAATCAACTTTTTTAGTATCTTTCTTCTTTGCACCTGTCTCTGTTACAGGATAAAGAACTTTCAACATCTGTCTTCTTGCATGGAGACGTGACGGAAGATCTTTCTTAATTGTTTTATCTACTTCGTCATAAACAGTTACTTTCTTGCCGTCTACGACCTCTTTTACCCTCTTGCCGTCTTTGTCTTTGCGTGCAACTTTTGCCTTTACGGTTACTTCTTCATAGTTGTCGCACTCTTTTGCTGCCAGGGCAATGATACCCTCAGCAACTTTGCGTACTTCTTTTGCTCTTGCTTCTGTGGTGATAATTTTACCATTGTACAGCAACGCAGTAACCTGATTTCTGATCAGCGCTTTTCTCTGGTCAGACGTTCTTCCTAATTTACGATATTTAGCCATTTTTTAGCCCTCCATTATTGTGGTACATCCGGCATCGCATCGTGGTCTTATATGCCGAATGCGATTTCTTCCTCCACTCATGAACCGACGGGACAACGCTCTTTGGCCTTATATGCCCTGCCGTATATGAGTTATGAATCAGAATCACGCTTCACCTCACAGATACTTTCCCGGACATCAGCAGCTCGGGAAGCATCACTGAAGCTCGCCATTTTACTCCTCGCCCTGATTCAGCTGTAATCCCAATTCTTTTAATTTTGCTAATACTTCTTCCAAAGACTTACGTCCCAAATTACGAACCTTCATCATATCTTCCGGGGTTTTGTTTGTCAGCTCCTCTACGGTGTTGATTCCCGCCCGTTTCAGGCAGTTATAAGAACGCACAGACAATTCCAGTTCGTCAATGTTCATCTCCAGAACTTTTTCCTTCGCGTTATCCTCTTTCTCGATCATAACCTCTGCTGTTTTTGCATTTTCAGACAGATCAATGAACAAATTCAGATGCTCGCTCAAAACTTTTGCCGCCAGGCTGACAGCTTCATCCGGCTCTAAAGTTCCGTTTGTATAAACATCTAATGTAAGTTTGTCAAAGTCAGTAATCTGACCTACACGTGTATTCTCGATGGAGAGATTTACACGCTCAACCGGTGTGTAGATAGAATCAACTGCAATCACACCAATCGGCACATCTTCACCTTTGTTCTTATCAGCGCTTACATAACCGCGGCCTTTGGTAATTGTAATCTCCATATATAATTTGGAATCCACACCGCCGTTCAAGTGGGCGATTACCAAATCCGGGTTCATAATCTGGATATCCGGGTCAGCCTGGATATCCGCTGCTGTAACAACGCCTTCACCTTCAAATTCAATGTAAGCAACTTTAGACTCATTTG
>CAZGMH010000028.1:14774-16996 GCA_964526765.1 uncultured Eubacterium sp. | reverse complement strand
AGTAAAAAGACAGGAAAAAGTAAAAGACTGGAAAAGGCAAAAGGCAGGCAAGAATAAAAAAACAGGAGGAAGCTATGTCAGATTTCGAAAAAGATAAGAATGCGGATAATTTGAAAAACAGCACGGAAATTAAAGATATTCAGTATACAGATAAAAGAACAGAAAAGAAAATAGAGATTGTGAAGCCAAACAGGAAAGAAGAAAATATCGAACCGGAAAAAGAGAACATAAAAACGGAAGATATTCTGGATGATTTGGAATTTATTTCGGAAGAAACTGTGAAGGACAAATCGAAAATGGCGGAGGGAAAGCCGATTTCTCATGAGTTGGTGTCCAGGAAAAAGACAGTGCGCAGAAGCGTAGATGAACTGGAGGCCAAAAAAGAAAAATCACTTGCGTTGGTGAAAAAGAATATAATTCTGATTGGTATCGTATGCGTGGTTATTATAGTGGCTGTCTGTGCCCTGGTGATTTGGGGAAAGAAGCAGAAATCAAAAAAAGCGGAAGAGAATAAGGCGCAGCCAATTTCAGCTCAGGAGTATGAAAAGGACGAGCATCAGGAAATTAATGAACTGATTGAAAATTATTATACAGCATATGCGGCAGGCGATACGGATACAATTTTGCAGTATGCGACCCCGATGACTGACAAAGAAAAAAGCTATATCAGCGCCTACAGTCAGTATGTGGAGAGTTTTGAAAATATAGTATGTTATACAAAGACGGGAGCAGATGACACCTCTTATATTGTTTCTGTTGCATTTGAGCTGAAGTATAAGGATGTGGAGACGACGGCGCCGGGGCTGGATTTCTTCTATGTGCGCACCGCCGATAACGGAGAGGTATACATTGACAACGTTTATAGTCCGTTCAATCTGCTTTATCAGGAAAATGCTCTGGATGATACAATCAGACAACTGATAGAGTCTTACCAGACGGGCGAGGACGTGGTTGCACTGCAGGCGGGTGTGCAGACGCAATATGACGCGGCTCTGGAAAAGGATGAAAACCTGAAAAAGATGGTTGAGGAAACTGTGACAAATGCGATAGCCGAGTGGAGCGCCGGTCAGGATGCACAGCAGCAGCAAAAAGAGGAAGAAGCTGCCCAGCAGGTTGCACAGGAAGAACAGCAGGAAGAAGAAACGCCGCAGGAGACCGGAACGGAAGGAGACACCGGTGATACGGGCGAGACCGAACAGAAAGCATGGGTTTATGCTACAGACGGAATTAAGATTCGCGAGAAAGCGAGTGAGGATTCTGCCGTGCTGGCCTCTGTCACAAAAGGCTCTGAGCTTCGCCAGCTTGCCGTGACTGAAAATGGATGGAGTAAAGTAAAAACGGGAGATATAGTAGGATACGCAAAAACGGAATATCTGTCCTCTGAAAAGAGCACCGGAGGCACATCAGCAGGCTCATTGGATGAGGGAGACCGTATTTATCTCACGGAAACAGTAAATGTTCGAAAATCCATGAGTGAATCCGCAGATCGTGTCGGAGTTGCATATGCCGGAGATACGGTTACAGTAATAATGTCGTATGAGGAAGGCTGGACGAAAGTGGAATGGAATGGAAAAACCGGATATATTAAGACGGATATATTGTCTGGCATGTAAATAAAAGGGAGGATGGGGAACAGTATCACTGTTCCCTTTTCTCCGTATAAAAGTGAAAGAATTGGAAATACTGAAAAGAAAAACTTTGGAGGTATTTTCATGACTTTGGAAGATGAGCAGCGTTTGCTGCATGAGATTTGCAGAAATTCGAGTATGGGAGTGGAGGCAATTCATCAGGTATTGAAGGATGTGTATGATGAGGAGCTTGCCTATGAACTGAATATTGAAGCGGGTAAAATGCAGGAATTTGAGAGGAAAGCGGGTAAGAGGCTTAAAGAGAACGGGTCAGAACCGTCAAAGACGAAACCGGCTGCAAAGTCAATGCTGAAAACAGCAATCTGTATGAAAACAACGTTTCAGAACAATACGACACATATTGCGGATATGATGCGGAAAGGAAACCGCCGTGGAGCGGAGGAACTGAAAAAGGCAATGCACAAGTATAAGGATGCAGGCATTTATGCGACGGAGCTGGCAAGGGAAATGATAGATTTTGAGGAGGATAATCTGAAAAAATTGAAATCCTACCTCGAGGAGTGAAGAAGCAGGACAACAGAAGAATGCCGGTAATAAAAAAATACCAGTAATAGAAGAATGCCGGTAATAAAA
>CAZGMH010000028.1:10968-14674 GCA_964526765.1 uncultured Eubacterium sp. | reverse complement strand
CCGGAGGAAAAACGGGAGTTATACAGGCTGACGGAGCATTCATACAGCGCTCCGAGGGGAAGTATCGGAGGAAAAAGGAGATAAGTGTGGAAATGAGCGAGAAAGAGATTAAAGAGCAGATTGATGAACTGCGGGCGAAGCTGGAATATCATATCAACCGTTATTACAATATGGATGATCCTGAAATCACGGATTACGAGTATGATATGATGATGCAGGAATTGAAAAAGCTGGAAAAAGAGCACCCGGAATATGTAACGCCGGATTCACCGACACAGAAAGTCGGGGGAACCGCTAAGCGGACAGCGGGCGTTTTAGTGCGTCACAATGTGCCGATGCTGAGCCTTCAGGATGTATTTAAAAAGGAAGATATCTATGAGTTTGTGGAGGAGATGCAGAGGCAGTTTTCCAACCCGGAATTTGTGGTGGAGTATAAAATTGACGGGCTTTCCATGGCTCTCCGTTATGAGAACGGCGAGCTGAAGCTGGCGGTTACCCGCGGAGACGGGGTGATTCAGGGGGAGGATGTGACGGAGAATGCGAAGGTCATCAGGGATGTGAAACGGAAATTGAAGCAGCCCCTTCCCTATATCGAAATCCGTGGTGAAGTATATATGAAAAATGAGGATTTTGAAAAGGTCAACGAGACACAGGAAATGCTTGGGAAAAAACCGTTTGCCAATCCGAGAAACTGTGCGGCGGGCACCCTTCGCCAGCTCGACAGCCGTATTACGAAGGAGCGGGGGCTTTCCATGTTTGTTTTCAATATACAGGAAGTCCGGGGACACGAATTTAAGACCCATGTGGAGGGATTTGAATACTTAAAAGCCCAGGGAGTGCCGGTGATTGAGGATTATCATGTGTGCCATACTGCGGATGAGGTCTGGGATGCGATCTGCAAAATCGGGGAAAATCGCGGGAATCTGCCCTATGATATTGACGGGGCGGTTGTGAAACTAAACTCTATTGCAGAACGTGAGATATTGGGGTCTACTTCCAAGGTCCCGCGCTGGGCAGTCGCTTACAAATATCCGCCGGAGGAGAAAGAAAGTAAAATTTTAGATATTGAATTATCCGTGGGAAGAACGGGAAGAATCACGCCGACGGCTGTATTTGAACCGGTGCGCCTGTGCGGTACAAGCGTATCCCGCGCAACACTTCACAATCAGGATTTCATTGATGAGCTGGATGTGGGGATTGGGGATACAATCGTCGTATACAAATCCGGTGAGATTATTCCGAAAATAAAAGAGGTGCGGAAAGAAAAGCGTCCCGATGGAGTTGTGCGTTTCCAGATCCCGGATACCTGTCCGGTCTGCGGGGCACAGACTGTGCGGGAAAAGGATACGGCGGATATCCGCTGTATATCCCCGGATTGCCCGGCGCAGAGGGAACGCCATATTATTAATTTTGTCGGCAGGGATGCAATGGATATCAAGGGATTCGGTACGGTGTATATTGAGGAATTGGTGCGCCGGGGATACATTCAGGATATTGCGGATATCTATACGCTGAAAGAACATCGTGAAGAATTGATTGAGCAGGGCATTATCGGAAAAGAAAAGAATACGGATAAGCTGTTGGATGCTATCGAGCAGTCCAAAGGAAACGAGCCGTTCCGCCTGCTGACCGGATTTGGCATCCCGAATGTGGGAAAGGCGGCGGCAAAGGCAATTATGAGGCAGTTCGGAACGGTGGATGCGCTGATTGAGGCAAAGAAAGAGGACCTGGTTGCCGTAAATGATATCGGTGAGGTCAGCGCCGACTGTATTTTAAACTTTTTTGGCAGTGAATCAAACCTGGAAATGATAGGCAGACTGAAAAAGGCGGGAGTCAATATGGCTGCTGCCAAAGAGGAGGGAACAAGCCGGATTCTTGCAGGACTGACAATCGTTGTAACCGGGACGCTGCCGAATCTCGGACGCAAGGACGCGCAGGAATTGATTGAGAAGAACGGCGGAAAAGCTGCCGGCTCTGTCTCAAAAAAGACGAGCTATGTCCTTGCGGGGGAGAATGCAGGGAGCAAGCTGACGAAAGCGCAGGATCTCGGTATTCCTGTCATTGATGAAGCTGAATTTTTGAAAATGATCCAGGGGAATGCATAAGCTGAAAAGTGATTTGGAAAGCCGAAACATTGAACCTCTTGGAATGTTTCGGGAAAAGAAATAAATAGAAATGCTGGAAGTAATATGGATAAGAAGCAAACACGTAAGATGAGAGAATTACTGTCTGTCATGTTTAAAATCGGATGTATCGGTTTTGGAGGCGGAACGGCGCTCATACCGGTTATTGAGGAGGAAGTGGCGGAAGAGAGACATCTGGTGGATGAGGAAGAATTTAATAAAGATGTGATTGTCGCAAATATTACTCCGGGAGCGCTGCCGGTGGAGATTGCGTCCGGGATAGGAAGAAGCGTTATGGGGATTCCGGGCATGATTCTGGCTGCTGTGATGATGGCGCTGCCCGGAACTTTTCTGACGGTGCTGATCATATCGCTGATTAATCAGTCCAGTGCGGCAATCTTACGCCAGATTTTGTTTGCATCTGCAGGAGTGACGGCATATATAGTATTTATGTTGATTGAGTATGCCAGAGGGACTTACCGGGAATGCCGGAAAAATAACAATGCCAAAAGCGGCATATTCTTTATGATTCTTGTTTTCTTCCTGACATCAGGGAGCGAACTGTATCAGATTGCGGGGATGGACAGGACGCCGGTATTTGATATTTCGACGGTGAATATTCTGATTGTGGCATTTTTTATCATATTCTATTTCAATGGGAAGTTTGATAAACGAAAACTCTTTGTGTCCGCCGCAATCTCGGTTTTATACTGTCTCTGCGTTGGAAAGGCCCATGTGATTCCGAGCCCTGCCGTGCTGCTTATCCTGCGACTGGCGATGCTGGCGCTGTCCATATATGGAATCAGAAAAGGAATTAACGGGAAAATCCCCTTTTCGTGGAAAACGTTTAAAAAGCTTGTAAAAGAGGAAGTTTTCTGGATGTTGTTTTTGTTGATACTTTCGATTCCTGCTGTTATACTTTTTAAAGATACGCTTGCTTTTGTCGGCCAGGGGTTGATTTCCGCACTGATGTCATTTGGAGGCGGGGATGCTTATCTGGCGGTTGCCAACGGTTTGTTTGTAAACTCCGGAATGATTGGATATGAAGATTTCTATTCCAAGGTGGCGGCAGTCGCGAATGCGCTTCCGGGTTCCATTTTATGTAAGATTTTAGCCGGTGTGGGATATATTCTCGGCCATCAGACAGGAGGCGGTATGCTGACGGGATATGCAGTTGCAGCAAGCGGTTTTGCGTGCAGCGTAGCGGCTTCGGGGGGCACATTTTCCGCCGTGGCATATGTGTATGAAAGGTTTGAGAACCTGGAAATATTTGACACGATAAAACGTTACATACGACCGATTGTTGCAGGACTTCTTCTTTCCGTATGCGCATCTATGGTGTATCAGAATATGACGATTGCCAATCAGAATGGCTGGCCGGTTTATACAATGGCGCTGTTTACATTGGGCTTATATCTGCTGAATGCATTCTGGAAAAGGAGGGGAAGGATTCGTCCGCTGTTCATGGTTCTTTTATCTGCAGCAATTTCGCTGACGGGGTGTAACCTGCTTGCGGCTGCTTTCCTTCCGAAATGAGCCTGCCGCCGCTGACAGTGAAATCACAGAGCCGGAATCGTGGAATC
>CAZGMH010000028.1:9224-10868 GCA_964526765.1 uncultured Eubacterium sp. | reverse complement strand
GTAGATAAGTGATAGAACATGCAAAAATGAGGAGGTTATTTCATGGCTGAAGATAGAAGAGGATTTAAAATTAAAGAGGACGGTCTCGGCGAGGTTCAGGTAGCAGAGGAAGTGGTTACGATTATTGCAGGTCTCGCGGCAACAGAAGTAGAAGGCGTATGCTCTATGGCGGGCAATATTACAAAAGACCTGGTGAGCCGTCTTGGAATGAAAAATCTGTCAAAGGGCGTTCGCATTGAGGTAGAGGACGAGCATATTATAGTACATGTTGCGATTAATATTGGATATGGATATGCCATTCCGGAGGTTTCTTCCAAGGTGCAGGAAAAAGTGAAAACGGCTATTGAGAATATGACCGGTTTGGAAGTGGCGAGCGTCAATGTCAGAATCATAGACGTAGATATGAAATCAGAAGCATAAGAAGAAAAAGCAGGGGTGTCGTATCGCCGACACCCTTGATTTCCGCATAGCTATACTTGGAGGATTCTATGAGTCGAAGAGAAATCAGAGAGCAGATTTTTAAAATATTGTTTCGCGCCGAATTTCACAGCCGGGAGGAGCTGAATGAGCAGATAGCGCTCTATATGGAGGAACTCGGGGAAATCCGTGAACAGGATTCCGCTTATATCGTTGATAAAGTACACAAAATAGCAGAACATCTGGATGAGATGGATGAGATGGTGAACAGTTCCGCACAAAAGTGGAAAACGTCGCGTATGGGAAAAGCGGAGCTTGCCATTATCCGTCTGGCTGTGTATGAAATGAAGTATGAGGAAGATATTCCGGTTTCCGTGGCAATCAACGAGGCTGTAGAGCTTGCAAAAATTTACGGCGCTGACAACGGAGCGGGATTTGTGAATGGAATATTGGCGAAACTGGCATGACAAAAAATATTTATTCGGTAGGACAGGTCAACGCATATATAAAAAATATGTTTGCTCAGGATTTTATGATGAGCCGTATTTATGTGCGGGGAGAAATTTCAAATTGTAAATATCATACGTCCGGCCACATTTATTTTACGCTGAAGGATGAGACCGGAGTGCTGCAGGCTGTTATGTTTGCAGGGGCCAGAAAAAAGGGACTTACGTTTCGCATGAAAGAGGGCGACAATGTAGTCGTGCTCGGAGCGGTGCGCATCTATGAGAGAGACGGAAAATATCAGCTCTACGCAGAGGAAATTCTGCTGGAAGGAGCGGGGGAGCTTTACCGGAAATTTGAGGAATTAAAGCAGAAGCTGGAGGAAATGGGGATGTTTGCCCCGGAGTACAAGCGGCCGATTCCGAAATATGCAGGGCGCGTCGGCGTCGTGACCGCACCTACGGGAGCGGCGGTGCGGGATATTCAGAATATATCCCACAGAAGGAATCCGTATGTGCAGTTGATTCTTTATCCCGCGCAGGTGCAGGGGGAAGGTTCAGCGCAGTCTGTCGTACAGGGGATTCATGCGCTGGAACGGATGAATGTCGATGTGATAATTGTCGGACGCGGCGGCGGTTCGATTGAGGATTTGTGGGCCTTTAACGAGGAAATTGTGGCAAGGGCAATTTTTGAAAGCCCGGTTCCGGTAATTTCAGCGGTTGGACATGAAACGGATGTGACGATTGCAGATTACGTGGCAGATATGCGGGCGCCGACGCCGTC
>CAZGMH010000028.1:0-9124 GCA_964526765.1 uncultured Eubacterium sp. | reverse complement strand
CTGGATGATATTCTGGCTGGGATGGAAGACAGGGACGTATCCCTGGAAGATGCCTTTTCCCTGTATGAGAGAGGGATGAAAAAAATCCGCCAGTGCAACGAAAAGCTGGATTTGGTGGAAAAGAAGATGTTAGTTATTGCAAATGACGGAACGGAAGTTCCTTTTGATTGATGTGAGGCATAAGAGATGGAAATCAGAGAAGAAATTGCAAGGCACACGGCACAGGTGGAGGAGATTATCACAGGATATCTGCCAAAGGAGGAAGGATATCAGAAAACGGTGATAGAGGCTATGAATTACAGCTTCCTTGCGGGAGGAAAACGTCTGCGGCCTATGCTTATGCTGGAGACATACCGTTTGTTTGGAGGAAAATCCGATATCGTGAAGCCTTTTATGGCGGCAATCGAAATGATTCACACATATTCCCTGATTCACGACGATCTGCCCGCAATGGATAATGACGATTACCGGCGCGGCAGAAAGACGACCCACATTGTTTATGGTGAGGCAATGGGAATTTTGGCTGGTGACGGCCTGTTAAATTATGCGTTTGAGACGGCGACGCTGGCATTGGAGATGGAGCCTTTGAACCCGAATGTGGGAAAAGCGCTGCGCATCCTTGCAGTGAAGGCCGGGATTTACGGTATGATCGGGGGACAGACTGTGGACGTCCAGTCCGAAGGACAGCCGATAGAACGCGAAAAGCTTGACTTTATCTATGCGTTGAAAACAGGAGCATTGATCGAGGCATCCATGCTGATCGGCGCAGTGCTTGCAGGAGCGACAAAAAATGAGCAGGAAACCATTTCAAGGGTCGCAAAGGATGTGGGGCTGGCATTTCAGATTCAGGATGATATTCTCGATGTGACGGGCGATATGGAAACGCTCGGAAAGCCGATCGGCAGCGACGAGAAAAACCGGAAAACAACCTATGTGACGATACGGGGACTGGAAGAAGCCGCAAAGGACGTGGAGCGGATTTCCAACCGGGCTCTCGCCGCAATGAATACGCTTGTTGTGAAAAATCAATATTTGAATAAACTTCTGGAATACCTGATTCACAGGGAGAAGTAGGGGATAAAAATGGCTGTTTTAGATCGAATCAATCGGGCAAATGATATAAAGTTTCTGAGCCCGGCACAGTTGGACCAGCTCAAGGATGAGATAAGGGAATTTTTAATTACAAATATATCAAAAACAGGAGGGCATCTGGCTTCCAATCTGGGTGCAGTGGAGCTGACGATGGCGCTTCATCTGGTACTCAATTTTCCGGAGGACAAATTAATCTGGGATGTGGGACACCAGTCTTATACCCACAAGATTCTGACCGGGCGGAAGGATGGTTTTGAGCATCTGCGCCAGATAGATGGGATGAGCGGCTTCCCAAAGCGCTCTGAGAGTGAATGTGATTGTTTTAATACGGGACATAGCTCCACTTCCATTTCCGCCGGGCTTGGATTTGCCCGGGCAAGAGATCTGATGGGGGAGGAGCATTATGTCGTTTCAGTAATCGGTGACGGCGCATTGACGGGAGGAATGGCATTTGAAGCATTGAATAATGCCGCTGAACTGCGCTCGAACTTTATCATTGTGCTGAACGATAATAAGATGTCCATTTCGGAAAATGTAGGCGGATTGTCCCGGCATCTTGCGTCTCTTCGTACCTCTGAGGCGTATCAGGAGTTTAAGTCCGGGGTACATAGTTCTCTGGAGCGTCTGCCTTATGGAGAACGGGTTGTCCGCAGAATCAGAAAGAGCAAAAGCAGTTTAAAACAGCTTTTGATTCCGGGGATGCTCTTTGAAAATATGGGGATTACGTACCTTGGTCCGGTGGACGGCCACAATCTGAATGATATGGTCCGCATTTTGCGGGAGGCAAAAAAAGTAAACGGTGCGGTAGTCGTTCATGTGCAGACGGATAAAGGACGGGGATACGCCCCGGCGGAGGAACATCCCGACCGGTTTCACGGCACGGGTCCTTTCGATATTGCGACGGGACAGCCGTTGAAGAAGAAGCAAAAGCCCGATTATACGGACGTGTTTTCCACCGTTATATGCAAAATAGGGGCAAAACATGAAGAAGTAGTGGCTTTGACGGCGGCTATGGCCGACGGTACGGGGCTGAAGCGTTTCCGCTCGGAATTTCCCGACCGGTTTTTTGATGTGGGAATTGCAGAAGGACATGCGGTGACATTTGCGGCAGGATTGGCAGCGGCAGGGCTGCATCCGGTTTTTGCGGTGTATTCTTCTTTTCTGCAAAGGGGATATGACCAGTTAATTCATGACGTCTGTATGCAGAATCTTCCGATTGTATTTGCAATCGACCGGGCGGGGCTGGTCGGAGCGGACGGGGAGACCCACCAGGGAATTTTTGATCTGTCTTTTCTCAGTATGATGCCGAATATGACGATAATGGCGCCGAAGAATAAGTGGGAGCTGGCGGATATGCTGCGGTTTGCCGTCCGTCATCAGGGACCCGTTGCGCTGCGCTATCCCCGGGGACAGGCTTATGACGGGCTGAAGGAATATCGGGCGCCGGTCTGTTATGGAAAGAGTGAATGGATTTATGAGGAAATACAGATTGCGCTGTTTGCAGTGGGAAATATGGTGGAAACAGCGGTAGAAGTACATGAATTGCTGCATGAACAGGGATATGACTGTTCCCTGGTGAATGTCAGGTTTGTAAAACCTGTTGACGAGGAGACTGTTTTGAAGGCGGCGAAGGAGCATCTTCTGATCGTTACAATGGAGGAGAATGTGCTGAGCGGAGGATTCGGCACGGCGGTGGAATCCTGTCTGGGTCAGACAAATGAGATGGTCCGGGTTTTAAAGATTGGCATAGACGATCAGTTTGTGGAACACGGAGCAGTTTTGGAGCTTCGCAAAAAAACAGGCCTGGATGCAAAGTCAGCCGCACAAAAGATCATTGCAGCATATGAGGAGATTTAAGTCGGATATATGAAAGAAAGACTGGATATATTACTGGTAAAAAGGAATCTGGCGCCATCAAGGGAAAAGGCGAAGGCGATGATCATGGCGGGGAATGTTTTTGTGGACAACCAGCGGGAGGATAAGGCGGGGGCAGCCTTTGAGGATACGGTTTCCATAGAGGTTCATGGAAATACATTAAAGTATGTCAGCCGCGGAGGCCTGAAGCTGGAAAAAGCAATCCGTCATTTTGATTTGGATTTGACGGGAAAAATCTGTATGGACATCGGCGCCTCCACCGGAGGTTTTACGGACTGTATGCTCCAAAATGGGGCGGCAAAGGTCTATGCGGTGGATGTAGGCTATGGACAGTTTGCCTGGAAGCTGCGTCAGGACGGGCGGGTCGTGTGTATGGAAAAGACGAATATCCGTTATGTGACACAGGAGGATATTGAAGATAAGCTGGATTTTGCGTCTGTGGACGTCTCTTTTATTTCCCTGGCAAAAGTGCTGGGACCTGCCCGGGAATTGTTGAAGGACGGCGGCGAGATGGTATGCCTCATTAAACCCCAGTTTGAGGCGGGGCGGGAAAAAGTCGGAAAGAAGGGCGTCGTGCGCGATGCCTCGGTACATCTGGAAGTGATAGAAAAGGTTCTGGCATTTGCAAAGGAGATTGGATTTTCAATTCTTCACCTGGAATATTCGCCGATTAAAGGGCCGGAGGGCAATATTGAATATCTGGTTCATATAAAAAAGAGCAATGTGGCTTTAGAGGAGGAGAGCATTGATGCCGGCGCTGTTGTGGCGGCGGCACATGGGGAACTTGACAGATAACATGAAAAATTTTTTTATTATTACAAACGAACACAAGGATAAAAATCTGGCAGTAACAAATTCCATAGCAGATTATATTCATATGAAAGGCGGGAACTGCAGCCATTATGTAAGTACAAAATCCAATTGGAGCGAGCGGAATCTGCGCATTTTCCATACAGCGGATATTGATGCGGACTGTATTATCGTGCTTGGCGGCGACGGGACATTGGTGCGGGCGGCGAGGGATCTGGCACGGATGGAAATCCCCCTGATTGGCGTAAATCTGGGAACCCTCGGATATCTGTGCGAATTGGAGCGAAGCACAGTTTTTGGAGCGATTGACCGGCTGTTTGAGGGAAAATATGAATTGGAGCAGCGTATGCTGATCGAGGGAGAAAGTAAGGCTGGCGGAGGGGAAACGAAAGCGACTTTGGCGTTGAATGATATTGTGATTCACCGCTGCGGCGTTCCCCAGATTGTCAATCTCGTCGTTTCCGTCAACGGGGAATATCTGGCAACATACAGTGCAGATGGAATTATTATTGCGACTCCTACAGGTTCTACGGGTTACAGCATGTCTGCGGGGGGTCCGATTGTGGACCCGAAAGCGGATTTGATGCTGATTACGCCGATTAATCCCCATTCGACAGTGGGGAGAAGTATTGTCGTTGGCTCGGATGCGCAGATAGAGGTGACGCTGTCCAGGCGCAGACAGGAGCAGGATGAGGAGGCGGAAGTCAGCTTTGACGGAGACCGGTTCGTGAAGATGAAGGTAGGAGATAAGATTCTGGTCAAGAAGGCAGATAAATATGCCCAGATATTGAAATTAAATCAGGTAAGCTTTTTACAGATTTTGAGAAAGAAGATGCAGGAGTATCGATAGGGGGGACTTCGGCCATGAAAGCAAATCGACATGCGAAAATTTTAGAAATTATCCGAAAACATGAGGTGGATACCCAGGAGGAGCTCTGCAACCGTCTGAATGAGGCCGGATATAAAGTGACCCAGGCGACTGTATCCCGGGATATCCGGGAACTCAAGCTGACGAAAGTATCGATCAGCGGAGGCAGGCAGAAATATACTTCCCTGACAGACAGCAATATTGAATTGGAAGAAAAATACATCCGAGTGTTCAGGGATGGCGTTGTTTCGATGGATATGGCACAGAATATTCTGGTCATCAAGACGGTGGCCGGGATGGCGATGGCTGTTGCCGCAGCCCTGGACGCAATGGATTGTGATGAGATAGTTGGGAGCATCGCCGGGGATGACACAATTATGTGCGCGGTGCGCACTGTGGAGGATACGGCGGAATTGATGCGCCGTCTGCGGAAGATTGGCGAATAAGTGACAGAAGGCATAGGGAGAGTAGAAGGAGAAACATATGTTACTGAATCTACATGTAAAAAATCTGGCTCTTATTGAGGAGACGGAAGTAAGTTTTGGCCAGGGATTAAATATTCTTTCCGGTGAAACCGGAGCCGGAAAATCGATTATTATCGGTTCCATAAACCTGGCCCTGGGGGAAAAAGCGCCAAAATCCATGCTTCGGGACAATGCGGACTATGCTTTGGTGGAGCTTGTTTTTGGCATAGAAAATCCACATCAGGAGCAGGCTTTGCGGGAACTGGATATATTTCCGGAAAATGGGGAAATTATCATGAGCAGGAAGGTTATGTCCTCCGGGCGCAGCGTTTGCCGGATTAATTCGGAAACGGTATCTGCGGCGCTGATGCGCAAAGTGGCGTCCCTGCTTATCGACATTCATGGACAGCATGAGCACCAGTCTCTTTTGACAAAGAAAAACCACATGAAATATCTGGATGCCTATGCAAAAAAAGAGCTGTCTGAAAAAAAGGAAAAACTGGCAGAAATTTACCGCCGTTACAGCGATTGCAGGAAGAAATTGGAAGAAGCGTCCCTCGATGCGGAGCAGCAGGCAAGAGAATTATCTTTTTTACAATATGAAATCCAGGAGATTGAGGAGGCAGAACTTCAGCCGGGGGAGGACGAGCAGCTTGAGGCAGATTACCGCAGGCTTTCCAATGGGCGCAAGATCATAGAGGCGGCGGCCGAGTGCCGGGAATTGTGTTCGGACGGCATGAACAGCTCCTCTGACAACATCGGGCGGGCGGTACGGGCGCTGCTCGGCGTGGCGGATTATGACGAACAGATTGCCGCACTGTCGGAGCAGCTTCAGGAAATTGACAGTCTGATGAGTGATTTTAACCGGGACATGGCAGATTATATGTCGCAGATGGATTTTTCAGACGAGACTTTTGCTTCGGTTGAGGAGCGGCTGGATTTGATTAATCATCTGAAATCCAAATATGGAAAAACGATTGCGTCTATTTTGGAAGAAAAATCCAATAAAGAAAAGCAGGCGGATATGCTTCTTCATTATGATGAATACCGCAGGCAGTCAGAGGCAGACTTACAAAAGGCAGAGGATGAATTGAAACGCATTTCCGGGGAAGTTTCAGATATTCGGAAAGCATATGCCAAAACACTTGTCCGGGAGACAAAAAAAGCCCTGCTGGACCTGAATTTTCTGGATGTGCAGTTTGAAATGGAATTTTCAAGGCTGGATTCCTATTCCGCGAATGGCTGGGATGAGGCCCGTTTTCTCATTTCCACGAATCCGGGAGAACCGTTGAAGCCATTGGACAGCGTGGCGTCAGGAGGAGAATTGTCACGTATTATGCTTGCCTTAAAGACGGTTTTGGCAGAGACAGATGAGATTGAAACATTGATTTTTGATGAGATTGACAGCGGAATCAGCGGACGGACGGCCCAAATGGTAGCGGAAAAGATTAAGCTGACAGGCAGGGACCACCAGATTATCTGCATTACCCATCTTCCGCAGATTGCAGCGATGGCGGACAGTCATTTTTTAATAGAAAAAACATCCAATGAAATATCTACCATCTCCCAGATTCGGAAACTGGACTATGAAGAAAGCATTGCGGAGCTTGCCCGTATGCTTGGCGGTGTGAAGATTACGGATACTGTATTGAAAAACGCAAAAGAGATGAAAGAAATGGCAGATGCGGTAATTTAATACCTGTGTTGAAATCCACAAAAATTACATACTAAAAGTAAAGCAAAGATACTCTTACGATAGAGTATCTTTTTTTGCCCGCGGGAGTGTATGAAACACACTTTTGTTTTATCCCACAGGAAATTGCTTCGCAATATTCCGGTGAAACAAAAACCCTGCGGGCAGACGATGCGCAGCTTCGCGCGCGGAATAAGGGATTAAATACAAAAGAGAGGCGTGGTAAAGTGTGGGTTTTAAAAATTTATCAGAAATATAGAAAAAAATTGTTTATTCTTTATTTTGCATTGTTTTTAAGTTTCGGCTATACATCGCTGCTGGACTACATTCCGGATTCCATTTCCGTGGAGCGGGGAAATGTAATTTCCATCGGAAACACGCTGCCTGTTACTAAGACGATGAAGACAGACGATGGAGCGGTTGAATCATTCAGCACGAATGTATGCGGTACTTATCAGTTGGAATGTAAGCTGTTCGGACTGATTCCGGTTAAGGATGTGACAGTCAATATTGTGGATGGCTCCCAGGTGATTCCCTGCGGTCTGCCTATGGGAATCTATATAGAGACATCAGGGGTGCTGGTCATTGATACCGGCGAAGTGGAGGATGACAGCGGAAATGTGCAAAATCCTGCCCGGCATATTTTGAAAACCGGGGATTATATCAAAAAGGTGAATCAGCAGGAGGTCAGTTACAAAGAAGAATTAATCGAAGCGATACAGCAATGCAGCGGGGAAAAGGCCGTCTTGTCGATTGTCCGCAACGGGGAGGAAATGGACTGCGAAATCCAGCCGGTATCCTGTGGAGATGGGGAGTACAAAATCGGCGTGTGGGTAAGAGATGACCTGGCGGGAATCGGAACAATGACTTATGTAGATGGAGACGGACATTACGGAGCCCTTGGACATGGAATCAGCGATACGGATACGGAGAGTGTGGTGACAATCAAACGGGGAACGGCTTATCTGACAGATATTTTAAGTATCGTGAAAGGGCAGAAGGGAAGTCCGGGAGAGTTAGTGGGGCAGATTCAGTATGACAACAGCCATAAAATAGGCACGATTGATAAAAATACGGTGGACGGGATTTTCGGGAGCCTGAATGTGCTGCCGGAAGAATTGTCCGATATAGCGCCAATGTCCGTCGGATATAAGCAGGAAATAGAAAATGGTCCGGCCCAGATGGCCGTTGAACTGGATGGGGAGCGGAAATTGTACGATATAGAGATTGAGAGTGTGGATATGAATGCCCAGACCGCCAACAAAAGTATTTCCCTTCGGGTAACAGATGAGGCATTACTGGAAAAAACCGGAGGGATTGTGCAGGGGCTTTCCGGTTCGCCGATTATCCAAAACGGGAAATTCATCGGTGCAGTCACCCATGTTTTTGTCAACGATCCCACCAGGGGTTACGGAATCTTTGCGGAGACAATGTTGGAGGAGATGAACTAGCGGAACGCTTTTGGTGTTCCGCAGCAGCACATCTGATCTATAAAATATGTTTATGTGGTGTAGCGGATAATTTTTGCCGGATTTCCGGCTACAATGGCATTGTCCGGGATATCCTTTGTGACAACGGAACCGGCTCCGACTACAACATTATTACCTATCGTAACGCCGGAAAGTACGACACAGTTACCGCCGAACCACACATTGTCGCCAATGGTAATCGGTTCCCCATATACATAATTTGCCACACGGGTTTTGGAGTCTATGGGGTGATTGACGGTATAAAGACAGGTCTGCGGTCCCATCAGACAATTGTCACCGATGGTAATCGGTGCGGCGTCCAGCATGACGCATTGAAAATTTGCGAAAAAATTCCTGCCCACATGGATATTGAAACCATAATCACAGTAGAAGGGCGGTTTGATGAATATATCGTCATCACAATCGCCGAATAGTTCCTTTAAAATGCGAAGCCTTTCGGCAGGTTCTTCCTCCGAGGTTGCGTTATATTGCGCAGAGAGGGTGCGGGCTCTTTTTTTGGCTTCGCCAATTTGGGGATCGCTGTTCCAGAACATTTCCACAGCCTGCATTTTTTCAAATTCTGTCCGGGTATCGTTTTTCAATTTGTATATCCTCCTTTGGTCATAGATGAATTGGTAATTTTAGCATTTTTATGTATCGCTTTTACCGGAATCTGCGCCAGCACAATTGCTGCAAAAATCAGTGCGCAGCCAAGTAATTCCCGTCTGCCCATAGTTTCATGCAGAAGAAGCCATCCCGCAATAACGGAAAATACGGATTCCAGGCTCATCAGCAGGGATGCAACCGTGGGATTTAAGCCCTGTTGTCCCACAATTTGCAGAGTATATCCTAC
>CAZGMH010000027.1:9444-17076 GCA_964526765.1 uncultured Eubacterium sp. | reverse complement strand
TTTTTAATGTAACGGCATTTTGTGGAGAATATGGAGAAATATATTTCGTAGCAGTACATGATGACCACGATTTATATATTTACAAGCACGATAGTGTGACATGGCCACAACATAATGAACCTGAACCCGATTATCAGTGGATAAAAGATTATGATAATGGGAAGTGTGAAAAGTATAATTTATCAAAACGAAATTTGTTACTGGCCTTTGCAAATATATTGCAGAGGATATAATGCGTGTTTATCGAGAATAGTGTAATTAACCGCATATGCCGATGCGCTGGTGTTAATGACATGGTTCGAGATGATTTAGCAGGACCGAAAAATGCACGATATTTCAGAAATTTTAACAGATAGCGTAAATTCTGGTATATGCACCGGTTCTCTACACCATTCATAGCAAAACAGGGTCATCACGAAAAGAGTTTAATCGAATGTTGGAATTTGGAAGATGAAACTGTTTGGCTTACGCAGGCACAATTATGTGAACTTTATCAAACTGGAGAGAATCTAACCACTGGCGAACAGGTACTTGTTTTTTTGCAGTTTACCGGCAGAATAATAAATGAATGGAGTGAAAAAATGAGAGATACTTTTGTAATGCTAAAGACAATTGCCGATTTGCAAAATGAATCGGCAAAATTCTATATAGATGCCTATCAGCGGGGGTATCGCTGGACGGAAAATGAGGTTCGTGATTTGCTGGATGACATCCGGGAGTTCAGCCATGTAAAACGTCAGGATGACAGGACATTTTATTGCCTTCAGCCAATCATCGTGACACAGGCGGAAGATGGCGTTTCGTGGAAAGTAATCGATGGTCAGCAGAGGCTTACCACTATCTACCTGATTTATTCGTTTTATTGGATAATACAGAGTCCGTTTCTGCGTGAACGGATGCCGTTTGAACTCTCATATAACAATAAGTCAAAGTTGCAGGAATGCATTAAAACTTTCACGGAAAAAGAATATGCCAGGACGGAACAGGTTGAGCATGAGATGGCTGCCTACGAAAGTGATATTGACTGCCATTATGTTCTGGAAGCTTATAAGTGCATCTGCGATTATTTTCACAAGCTTATCAAAGACCCGAATACCCGCAATGAACTGAATGACATGAAGAAAATCTTTGATACATACATGAAGATTATCTGGTATGAACTTACGGACTGTGATGTGAATACAGAAGTTGCAATCTTTTCAAAGATAAACATGGGAAAGATTGCTCTGACAAATGCAGAGCTGATTAAAGCTCTTCTCCTTAAAAAAGACGGAAATGATTCTGATATGCTTGTTTCTACGCAGATGAATATTGCCGTTAAGTGGGATGAGATAGAGGCGCAGCTTTCGGAAGAAGAGTTCTGGAGTTTTCTTGTAAATGAGAAAAATGATGAATCCGCTTATGCCACGAGGATTGATTTTATCTTTCATGTAATGGCGAGAGAACTGAATGATGGGATTTTGAAGGAGGCTAATGACAAGTATCCGAATGAAGAATCTTATACTGTTTCAGAGAGCGTGAATAAGGATAAATTCTCTTTCTATGTATTCAGTAATTATGTAAGGCTCTTACAGAAACATCCCGATGAAAATACGGACGATGCCCAGAATTATATTGAGCGTATCTGGGACGGCGTATGTGAATATTACCGGATGTTCAGGGATTGGTATAAGAATATTCTCTGGTATCATATGATTGGATTTTTGGTTGAGTCTTCCGGCAGACAATATATTGAACAAATTCTTGAACTCAGTCGGCTATATCGTGAAGGCTCTGACGACAGTGGCGAAGGACACAAGAATCATTTCGAAAAGGAACTGAGAATACTGATATCAAAAGAAGTGTTTGGAAAAAAGATTCCGACAGCGATGGAATGCCGTGATTTCATCTCTGGGCTTGATTATCAGGAAGATAAGAACAAAAGGGATATTCGTAATGTGCTGCTTCTTTATAATATTGCTTATCTTGAGTCATGCGAAGAAAATGGTAGATTCCCATTTGAGAAGTATAAGGATGAAAAGATTTCATGGGATTTGGAACATATCAATGCCGTTTCGGATGCGAGGCCGGATGATGATAGACGTGATTCAGATGATAATAATAGGCTGCAATGGTTGAAGAAGACGGCGGATATTCCGGAAATTGATAAGATTACAACGGCGGACGGGCAGGCGGTTCAGGAACTGGTAAAGACTATTATGGACAACAAATATTATTTGTCAAAGTACCAGCCGAATACAAAGGACTTTATCCAGGTTTATGAGGCTGTAATCAATTATTTTGGCGGTACCGGAGAACCGGATAATTCTGTTGGAAACCTTACGCTTCTGGATGGCGGCACAAACAGATCTTACAAGAATGATGTGTTCCCTCTTAAAAGAAAAACCATTCTGGAACGTACGATGAGTGATGTCTTTATCCCGTTGTGTACGAGAAAAGTGTTTATGAAAGGATTCGCGGAATCTGGAGACCTTTTGAGATGGCGTGATGTGGACAAAAAGGCTTATATAGAAGAAATCATTAGCTGTGTCTGCAAATATCTGAAGCTGGAGGATGAGAGCCATGAGTAATGAGATACAGAATAAAACAAATGCAACAGAGGAAAGCTTCTGGAGCATGTTAAGCCGTACTGGAAATGAGTCTGTCATATATATTCCACGGATTCAGAGAGACTATGCTCAGGGCCGTCAGGATAATACTACGAAACAGATTCGGGATAAATTTGTGGATGACATCTTTGCCAGTCTTGTGCATTATCAGGAAACAGGAAAAATCCTAGATGTCAATTTCATTTATGGTAACATAGAAACGGACGATGGGAAGAAACGATTTATACCCATTGATGGGCAGCAAAGACTGACAACTTTATTCTTGTTACATTGGTATTTTGCTGTTTATTCCGGAAAGATAGACGCGAATCCAGAGGTGAAGAGACGACTTTTTCAATTCCAATATGAGACAAGGAATGTGACAGGTAAATTCTGTAGGAACCTGACAGAGCATGTACGTATTAATCTTAAAGCGTTGGCGGATGATAGGAAGGTTTCGGATGTCATAAGGAATTATTATTGGTTCTTCTCTGATTTTGAAAATGATTCTTCTGTCAGAGGCATGTTAGTTATGCTTGATGCTATTCATGAGAAGGCAAAAGAATACGTTAAGGAGGGTGTATCCCTTGATGACGTATTTGCTCTGCTTACTTCTGATGATGCACCGATTCGGTTCCTTTATCTCAATATTGATGATGTGGGTCTTACGGATAGTATTTATATCAAGATGAATGCCAGAGGAAAAGCATTGACGCATTTTGAGAATTTCAAGGCTCAGATGCGTAATTATTTATCGGATGATGAGGATTTTGCAAATGAATTTATCGATAACATAAACGGCAAATGGTCTGAGTTTTTCTGGAATCCGGCGTATCGAAGGATGGTAAAAGATCCGTTGTCAGGGAAGGAAGTGCGGGAGACTACGTTTGATTCCCAAATGATGAAGTTCTTCAGATTTGGAATGATGATGGATTATATTGTCAATCTGGATGACAGTATTGTAGTAAATAATCAGAAGAATATCAGAGATGCATTAAGGGCTCTGATACGCGAGCAGGATTATTTCTTTACGTCCAGATTATTCAAGGATAGTTTTCAACACGTGTATATGCTGGAATCTGAGAAACCGGTGCTGAACATCGGAACATTCAAAAAAATAAATAAGCTGCTGAATGTTCTGGTAAAAAGACAGCAGCGGACAAAGTCAATCTCATTTGTGGACGGGGACGAATACAACAAGACCTATATTGAGGAAACAAGAGCTTTCTGTAGACTAATCGGTATATCAGATGAGCGGGCGTTGACAAATGAAGAGCAGATTATTCTTTATGCGGAATATGCTTTCCTGAGCAAGTATGCTAATGATGACGACACGTTCGAAAAAGAAAAGGAGCTGAATAGATGGCTGCGCCTGGTGTCGAATCTTGTAAAACCAACCCTGAACCTGCAGATGGATGTGTTCTTTGGTATGATTCGTTCCGTGAACAGGCTTGTAGATGATGGTTCAGCGTTAGAATGCGATAAATATATGAGCAGGCTTCTTAGAAGAAATTACCGTCAGAGCGAAATGTCTGTATTTACTGAGACACAAGTCGTTGAAGAGTCAATTAAATCCATTTTGATGCTGTTTAATCCGGTATGGAAGACGGCTATCATGGATTCTGAGAATACATTCCTGGATGGACAGACCGGCGCGTTATTTGCCTTCTCCGGTCTTATTGAGGAATATGAGCGGCAGATTACGGAGTATCAGGATAACAATCCGGATGTAGAGTTTGTTACCGAAGGAACAGGCATTTTATCAAATGTGGATGCCGACAGTTCCTATTATTCAGATTTTATCGAATATTTGAATAAATTCACCATGCTTTTTGATAATGATGGTGTGAAGAAAGAAATCGAAGATTCGGCACTATTTCGCAGGGCATTGCTTTGCTATGGCGGGGAATATAGTTATATGCTTCCACCGGGTAAAGCAAGGCAAAGTTTTCTTGATAATACTGATCGTGACTATGGTTTCAAGCGATTACTTAGGGACGACAACGGAAACAAGCGCGGTTTTTTGAAAGAGCTTATGGATGATATCGTCCTTGACAGGCCGATTTGCGAACAGTTGCAGGAAATCATTGACAGGAAAACATTTGACGAAAAAGACAGATGGAAGCAGTATTTCATTAAAATGCCGGAGATTCTTGACTGCGTTTATACAAATGATGAAAGCAAAAAGGACCCACAGGGAAACTGGGTATTTGCAGTTCCGCAGAGATTTATCCGCCGAAATAGCAGCGACGATATTCTGCTTCTTACAAGAACACAGACGAATTCCATCAACCGCGAGTTGTATTCCTACGTGCTGTTCCTGAAAGCACGTCAACAGGGGCTTAAGGTCAACTATAATGCGGAATACACCGATAATGCGGAAAAATATGCATATTACGATAATAGACAGGATGAGCAGATTCAGGTAGTGTATAAGAATAAAGAGAATGTGGGTTATTGTTATATCGCAAAGAAAACAGATGACACAGAACTAATCTATTACACGGATTTGGACGGAATGCTGGATTATGTGGATAAAACGATAAAGAAGTAAATTTGGGGGAGGGCGATATTAAAAATATTGATAAAAAAAGGGAAGTAATAAAGCAATTGGTGCAATAGAACTTAAACATAAAGGAGGAACATAATGAAAACAAAAAAATTAGGATTTGGCTTGATGCGTCTGCCCCTTGTAGATGCAAATGATGAGGCATCTATCGATATAGAACAGACAAAGAAAATGGTAGATACATTTCTGGAGAGGGGCTTTACCTATTTTGACACGGCCTGGATGTACTGCGGATTTAACAGTGAAAATGCTGTAAAAGAAGCGTTGGTTGACCGCCACCCAAGGGATAGTTTCACTCTGGCGACAAAGCTGCATGCGGGATTTCTGAATACGAAAGAGGATCGTGACCGTATATTTAAGGAACAGTTGGCAAAGACCGGCGTCACATTTTTTGACTATTATCTGCTGCATGATGTGGGAGCGCATCACTATGAGATTTATCAGAATTTAGATTGTTTTAAATGGCTGCAGGATAAAAAGGCTCAGGGGCTTGTAAAGAAAATAGGTTTTTCCTATCATGATAACGCCGAATTGCTGGATCGGGTGTTGACGGAGCACCCGGAGATGGAGTTTGTACAATTGCAGTTAAATTATCTTGACTGGGACAGTGAAGGCGTGCAGTCAAGGAAATGTTATGAGGTGGCGAAAAAACATGGCGTACCGGTTATCGTTATGGAGCCTGTAAAAGGAGGGACATTGGCAGTTGTTCCCGAAGCTGTGGAAAATGCGTTTAAATCCTATCATCCTGATATGTCCGTTTCATCCTGGGCAATTCGATTTGCTGCGAGTCTTGATAATGTTATAATGGTATTGAGCGGCATGAGCAACATGGAACAGCTTTTGGACAATACCGGTTATATGGAGGAGTTTGAGCCGCTGAACGAAGAAGAACGGGAACTTATATTCAGGGCAGTGGATATCATTAATGGAAATATTGTGATTCCGTGTACGGGATGTTCCTATTGCACAGAGGGTTGCCCGATGAATATTGCAATACCGAAATATTTTTCTTTGTATAATGCTGACAAACAGGAAATCAAGGAAAAAGGCTGGCTTCCTCAGTCCGAATATTACATAAATCTGACAAAAAATTTCGGTAAAGCAAGCGAATGCATCGGCTGCGGCCAATGCGAGAGTGTCTGTCCGCAGCATTTGACTGTTATTGAGTACCTGAAAACGGTAGGAGAGTATTTCGAGCAGAAATAGATATAAAAGCGAAAATTTAACCGGCCTCTTTGTGAGTTCCCCTCTGTGTCAGGAGGGGAACTTTAATAATTTCTGCATTTTTTCCAGACGGTTTAATACTTCATCCAGTACGTCTTTTTCTTTGGCAAAATGCATACGGATGAGGCCGTATACCTCTCCGTCAAAGAAACTGGAACCGGGCACGGTGCCGATACCGATTTCTTCTGCCATCCATTCACAGAACTGTAAGTCTGTCCATCCGGCAAAGCGGGGAAGCTTCAGGTAATCGGAGATATCCACCATGACGAAGTAGCTTCCCTGGGGTTTGGTATGTTTGATGCCAATGCGGGTCAGGCCGTTACAGAAGTATTCCCGTTTTTCTGTGTAAGCATCCCGCATTTTCCTGAAATATTCCTCGTTGAGAGACAGACCGGCACAGGCTGCTTCCTGCAGAGGGGCGGGCGCTCCGATAGTCAGATAGTCATGGGTCTTTTTGGCTCCCTCTATGGCATATTCGGGGCCAATGATGTAGCCAAGCCGCCATCCGGTGACACAGAAGGTCTTGGACAGGGAGCTTGTCGTGATGGTCCGCTCGTACATACCCGGCAGGGATGCGATATGGATGTGCTCATATGGTTCATATATGATATGTTCATATACTTCGTCAGTAATAACGAAAGTGTCATATTTTTTGGCAAATTCCGCTATAATCTCTAATTCCCGGCGGGAAAAAACTTTTCCGGTAGGATTGGACGGATTGTTCAAAATCAGCGCTTTTGGATGCTGCTTGAAAGCATTTTCCAATTCCTCTACGTTAAAATTAAATTCCGGTGGAGTCAAAGTTACATAAATTGGCTCAGCGCCGGATAAAATTGCATCCGCACCATAATTTTCATAAAAAGGCTGAAAAATGATAACCTTATCTTTCGGATTGCAGACTGCCATCATAACACTGATCATGGCCTCTGTGCCGCCGCAGGTGACAATGATCTCAGTTTCAGGATTGATCTCATGGTTTAGACGGCTGCTGTATTTATCAGCCAGAGCGCGGCGCAATTTCGGAGAACCGAAGGTTGGCGTATATTGATGAGGCCCGTCTTTTGCAATTTTTTCTAAGGCGTTTTTCATCTCCGCCGGCGGTTCAAAAGCAGGAAACCCCTGGGAAAGGTTGATGGAATTGTACTTCCAACAGACCAGGGTCATGCGGCGGATAACGGAATTCATAAATAAATTTAACTTGCTGCTTAATTCAGGCATTTTCTTTACTCTCCCTATAATGCATGAACTTTA
>CAZGMH010000027.1:0-9344 GCA_964526765.1 uncultured Eubacterium sp. | reverse complement strand
TGTGTTTCCATATATTTTTTTGGTCAGTTTAGAAACGGAAATCCCGTTCTCCGTTTTCAATATCTTTCAGATAGGAGACAACTTTTTCCCGGACTTTGTCACTTAAAATATTCGGAAGCTCAGCCTCAATCATTTTTTCTCCCTTTGCGCGGACTTCCGGCGTTGCATAGTCTACCAGATATTCTTTTAATGTGATTAATGCGTTTGGCAGGCAGCAGTCTTTGATTTTTCCGGCTTTTACGAGAGGCATAAAGCGGTCGCCCTGACGGCCCGCACGATAACAGGCAGTGCAGAATGACGGGATGTGTCCGCAGTCCATCAGCCAATCTACAACCTCCCACAACTCACGGGAGTCGTCTAATTCAAATTGCGCAGAGTTTTCCGCATCTTCCCTGGCAATGGTGTAACCGCCTACGGTAGTGCGGGAGCCGCCGCTCATCTGGCTTACGCCGATTTGAAGCAGTTTTTCTCTGGACTCCTTAGATTCACGGGTAGAAATAATAATGCCGGTGTAAGGAACTGCGATACGGATTAATGCGGTGATCTTCAGGAAAAGTTCGTCGCTGATTCCGTTTTTAAACTTGGAGGAATCCACATCATCCGCATCCCTTAAACGGGGTACGCTGATTGTATGGGGACCTACTCCAAAAGCAGCCTCTAAGTGCTCTGCGTGCATGAGCATTCCGACAAAGTCATATTTATACAGATTCAGACCGAATAATACGCCGATTCCCACGTCATCAATGCCGCCCTGCATCGCCCGGTCCATGGCTTCGGTATGGTAAGTATAGTCGCTCTTTGGCCCTGATGGATGAAGTCTCTCATACTGCGCCTTGTTGTATGTTTCCTGAAATAATGTATAGGTTCCGATTTCGGCATCTTTCAATTTGCGGTAATTTTCAACTGTCGTTGCCGCAATATTGATGTTGACACGGCGGATAGCTCCGTTTTTGTGCTTAATCGAGTAAATGGTGTTGATACATTCCAGAATGTATTCAATCGGATTATTTTCCGGGTCCTCGCCTGCTTCCAGAACTAAGCGTTTGTGCCCCATGTCCTGCAGAGCAATGACTTCCTGTTTTAATTCCTCCTGTGTCAGTTTTTTGCGGACGATGTTCTGGTTTTTCTTGTGATATGGACAGTATACGCATCCGTTGACACAGTAATTGGACAGATACAGAGGAGCCACCATAACGATACGGTTGCCGTAGAAAGCTTCTTTGATTTCTTTTGCGGCATCAAAGATCTGCTCTGTCACCTTCGGGTCCTCATTTACAAGAATCAATGCAGCCTCCCGGTGTGTCAGGCCTTTTAAATTGCGGGCTTTCTCTACATACTCCAGAGCAAGCGCCGAGTTGTTTTTGTTTTCCTCTGCCCATTGCAGGGTAGCGTTGATTTCCTCATCACTGATAAATTCTTCCGCTTTCATAGATTTTACATCATACATAATTGTTTCCCTCCAAAATTGGATATACCTGATTTAAAATTATTCTTATGCGCGCAGCGGCGCGTGATTTGTCCCGAAGTTTTTGCTTTGCAGGAATGTTTTTCGGTAATATTGTAATGTGTAATATCACATTCTGCAAAACAAAAACCATATCCTGAAGGATATGGTCACAAAATCGGAAAACAGGCATACAAACAATCTCTCTCGAAGCGAGAGAATGTGTAATGCACAGACGTTTTTTGATTTTCTTATCTTTCCTTCAGGCGAACCTTATGGTTAGAACTTTATTTAGTGTAGCATTGTTTCAGCATAAAAACAAGCATGAATAAAAATTTAACGGGAAACAAAGATTATGCGGGAAATTTAAGTTTAACGGAAAGTAAAACTTAATGAGAAGCAGTAAAAGTTTAACGGGAAATCCCTTATTTTACTGTAAAATTACGGGAAAATGTTTGCAAACGTTTTCCCGGTGTAGTAAACTAATAAAAAAGTATCCTGAGAGGTGAAGATAATGAACAAAATTGATGTACAGTCATGGAAGCAGGAATTACCGGAATTTAAAGAGAAAACGGCGTTATTTTATAGAGGGGAAATGAGCAAAGCAGAATATAAGGGATTTTCCGGTAAATACGGAAGCTATGCCCAGAAAGGCGGGAAAGCCAGTATGCTGAGGCTGCGTATGCCTGCCGGACGTGTGACAAAGGAAAAACTGGCGTTTGTGGCGGATGTGATTCGAAAATATCAGGTTGAAAAAGTACATTTTACGACCTGCCAGACGATTCAGCTTCACAATCTGGAGCAGGAAGCGCTCTGCAATATTATGGAGGAGGCGCTTGACGTGGGAATTGTGACGATGGGCGGCGGCGGAGATTTCCCGCGGAATGTCATGTGCTCTCCACTGTCCGGCGTGGAGCCGGAGGAGTATTTTGATGTGCTTCCGTGGGCGGAAGCTGTTGGCGAATATCTCATGAATTTTATCAATGCAGAAAAAATGCCCCGGAAGCTGAAGGTTGGTTTTTCCAGTTCCCCAAAGAATATGACCCATGCAACATATCGTGATTTGGGGTTTGTGGCGACGCCGGAGGGCAAATTTGATGTTTACAGTGCGGGAGGGCTTGGCAATAATGCCCGTTTTGGAGTGAAAGCAGCCGAGAGTGTGGAGCCGGAAAAAATCTTATATTATGTGAAAGCTATGTGGCTGACATTCCGGGCTTACGGGAACTATGAGAACCGGGGAAAAGCAAGGACGCGTTATATGCAGGAGGCTTTGGGAGGCGCGGAGCAGTATGCGGCGGCATTTCAGGAAAAGCTGTCTGAAGTGATGGAGTCCGGGGAAGACTTGAGGATTCAGGTAAAACCGGAAGAAATTACAAAGACGGAGGACGGCACAAGGGTTTCAGGGCCAAGGATTTTGCCTCAGAGACAGAACGGGCTTTACACGGTTATCTGGCATCCGATTGGAGGTCAGCCGAAACCTGAGAGCCTTTGCGCCCTGAGTGATACGATAAAAAATATGGAGGCGGTGGAGCTTCGCCTGGCGCCGGATGAGACTGCTTATATCATTAATCTGTCAGGGGAAGAAGTTCAGAAAGTATTGAAAGCAACTGCAGATAGTGCAAAGACCGTTTTTGAGACAAGCGTGAGCTGCATTGGAGCCAATATTTGCCAGGTGGGGCTTCGGGATTCCCAGGGTCTGCTCTTGAATTGTATCAAAGCGGTTAGGGAGGCGGGCATTCCAAATGGAGCGCTGCCCCGGATTCATATTTCCGGCTGTCCGTCATCCTGTGGGACGCACCAGACCGGGGTAATCGGGTTTCGGGGCGCTGTGAAAAATATAAACGGAAAAGTCTGCCCCGCATTTATGTTGTATGTGAATGGTGAGGAACGCCAGGGTGAGGAACGCATGGGACGGGAAGTGGGAATTGTCCTTGAGGAGGATATTCCAAAGTTCCTTGTAAAGCTTGGACAGACCGTTGAAAAGAGCGGAGAGAAATTTGATTCGTGGAGTGGGCACAATCCGCAGGGGCTGGAAGAAATCGCCGGCAGTTATCTGGTATAGACAGAGAGATAGGAGAATCTGCAAAGAGGGAATTTTGGAGAGTTTCAAAATTCCCTTTTTATAACAGTTCATAAAATATCTTCTTTCTTATACCGGCGGATTATAGAATCCTGCCTCCTTACATGATTTTCGGCGCAGGCATCATTCCGGGCGCCGCATCGCCGCCAACGGCATGAAGACTGCGATTCCGGAGATATAAAGCTGCCGGCCAGCCTTGAAAGGATATATAAATTATGATAAGGTATAGCAAACGACAAAAATATTTGCCGTTTGCTATAGTCCCTCCGGGGGATGCGCACGATTTTTGCAAGGAAGATTCTGTGCAAATGCACAGCAAAAATCGGCGCTGGTAACGTCATAAAGAAAGAATTTATGACGTTACCTATCACAATAATTCAGGGGGTATTTATGACGGAAAAAGACAAAATCGGGTAAAGGAGTATGCGATGGAAAGAAGAGATAAAATTAACTATTATCTGGATTTGGCGGAAATTGTGGCGCAGCGCGGGACATGTCTGCGCAGGCATTATGGCGCTGTAATTGTGAAAAACGATGAGGTTATTTCCACCGGATATGTGGGGGCGCCGCGGGGACGCAAGAACTGTTCGGATTTGGGCGTCTGTATCCGGCAGGAGATGAAGGTTCCGCGGGGAGAACGGTATGAGCTGTGCCGAAGCGTACATGCGGAAGCAAATGCAATCATCAGCGCATCCAGAGGCAAGATGATTGGGAGTACGCTGTATCTGGTGGGAATGGAGGCCGCAACCGGGGAATATGTGAAGAATTCCAGCAGTTGTTCCATGTGCAAGCGCATGATCATCAATGCGGGAATTGAAAAAGTTTATATTCGGGACAGCAAAGATGAATACCGGGTTGTGCTGGTGCAGGACTGGATTGATGACGATGAATCTCTGATCGGAACGTTTGGATATTGAGAGGGGGACAGTAGATGCAGGATTTTGAAATGCACCTGCCGACGAAAGTGATTTTTGGAAAAGGGACGGAGTCCCGGGTTGGCATGGAAGTAAAAAATTATCAGTGCGGGAAAGTAATGATCGTATATGGCGGTGGAAGCGTGGCGAAAAGCGGGCTTCTCGAACGGGTGAAACAATCCCTGCAGCAGGAGGGCATCTCCTATGTGGAATGGGGCGGTGTGCAGCCAAATCCCCGTCTTGACCATGCGGAACGGGGAGCTGCCCTGGCAATTCAGGAACAGGTAGATTTTGTTCTCGGTGTCGGAGGCGGAAGCGTTATTGATACTGCAAAGGCGATTGCGCATGGTACGGCGAATCCGGGGGAAAAATTGTGGGATATCTGGACGGGAAAAGCGGCTCTTACAAAATCTTTGCCGGTGGGAGTTGTACTGACGATTTCTGCGGCGGGAAGTGAGATGAGCAATTCCGCGGTTTTGACAAATACGGAAATCGGGAAAAAATCGGGGCTTGGTACGCCGTTTAACCGTCCCGTATTTGCGATTATGAATCCCGAATTAACTTACACTCTGCCAAAATATCAGATTGCATGTGGAATAGCAGACATCATGATGCATACCCTGGAGCGCTATTTCATTCCAAACCAGAAAAACCGGATGACGGATGAAATTGCCGAGGGCCTGCTCCGTACAGTGACAGAAAGCGGAAGGATTGCGGTGCAGGACTCTCATAATTATGACGCCATGAGTGAAATTATGTGGTGCGGAAGCCTCTCCCATAATGATTTGACCGGACTGGGGCGGCCGAAGGATTTTTCTGTTCATAAGCTGGGACATGCGCTGGGGGCGAAATTTGACTGTGCGCATGGGGCGACCCTGACTTCCGTATGGGGTTCCTGGGCAGAGTATGTCTACAGAAATGATATAGACAGATTCTGCCACTATGGTGAGACGGTATGGGGGATTTTGACCGGGGATAAGGAAGAAACCGCAAGACTGGCGATTGAACGTACAGTCGATTATTTCCGGGAAATCGGTATGCCGGTCAGCTTAGGAGAGCTTGGAATCGGTATTCAGCCTGATGAGGCGCTTAGGAAGCTGGCAATGGAGGCGACGCAGAATGATACGGTTGTTCTTTCGATTATACGTGAACTCCATGCAGAGGACGTCTATCGGATTTTTGTTATGGCAAATCATTAAATACGGAAAAACAGTATTTGAACCGCTGACCGATACAGACAGGCAGCGGTTCAAATTTGTTAAAACGACAGTTTTTATGGTTCTATCGGCCGGATGATTCCGAAGCCGGGACAAAAATAAATTACTTTGGGAAAATGCCCGGATGCGTACTTGTTATGCGGACGTTTTTGGGGTAAACTGTAAGGCAGTAATTACGATGGGCAGGAGATAAAAATATGATACAGGATTTGGCGCCGATGCATTTTGACAACACGTATCACAACATACAGCCAGAAAAGGACGATACGGTTATCAGCCTGAAGAATCATCAGATTTTGCTTGCAGGAGAGAAGGGGAGAATTTCTTTTCCTGCCTTTGGCGATCTGCCGGAACAATATAGCAGGGAACACACATTTACATATTTATTTGCTGTTGATGACAGGCGTTTTTTTCTTTGCAGGGATTTGGAGCTGGACGGTTATCGCTATGAGAAATCAGCGTTTTTAAGAAATGGAGGGCCGCAGTATTTAATCTATGCCGGTCTTGTGGCGATGCAGCTTGGGCGCTGGTATGACGCACATCGCTTTTGCGGAGGGTGCGGCGTGGAGATGATTCCGGACAGACAGGAGCGGATGATGCGCTGTCCGTCCTGTGGACAGACGGAATATCCGAAAATTTGTCCCTGCGTGATCGTGGGCGTAATTCATGACGGAAAAATACTGGTCAGCCAGTATCGCGGCGGATTTACGGATCATTATGCGCTGATCGCAGGTTTTGCCGAGGTGGGCGAGACGATAGAGGAGACAGTTGCCAGGGAGGTATATGAGGAGACTCATCTACATGTAAAAAATCTGCGGTATTATAAATGTCAGCCGTGGCCCTTTTCGGAGAGTCTCTTATTTGGCTTTTTCTGTGAGCTGGATGGTTCGGATGAAATTATGATAGAGGAAAAGGAGCTGGCGATGGCGAAATGGGTGACGCCGGAAGAAATTTACGAGGAATGGAACAATTTTTCGCTGACAAATGAGATGTTGTGTAAATTTAAGTCGGATTACGGGAGAGGATAGAGAGTTGGAAAATTTGGAGAAAGAAAATCTGGCGGTTGTGACGCTGAAAAAGGGAGAAGGACGCACGATTAAGTCCGGCGGCATGTGGATTTTTGACAATGAGATTGCTTCCATTGCCGGACATTTTGAAAATGGAGATATCGTTCGGGTGCATGATTTTGACGGATATCCTATGGGAAAAGGGTTTATCAATCAAAATTCCAAAATCCGTATCCGTATGATGACCCGCAAGCCGGATACGGTGATTGATGAAGCATTTTTGCGGATGCGTCTGAAGGATGCATGGGAGTACCGGAAAAAGACGGTGGATACGTCCAGCTGCCGGGTAGTGTTCGGTGAGGCGGACTTCCTGCCGGGTATAGTAATAGATAAGTTTTCGGATGTGCTTGTGGTGGAATCCCTGGCTCTCGGAATTGACAGGATGAAAGAAAGGATTCTTTGGATTTTAAAGGAAATTCTGGCGGAAGACGGAATTATAATCCGGGGAGTTTATGAGCGCAGCGACGCGAAGGTCCGCTTAAATGAAGGAATGGAACGTGTGAAAGGGTTTATCGGGGAACCCTTTGACACAGACGTGGAGATTGTGGAAAATGGCGTGCGCTATATCGTGGATGTGAAGGACGGACAGAAAACCGGATTTTTTCTGGATCAGAAATACAACCGTCTGGCAATTCAACGTCTGTGCAAAGGCGCGGAGGTACTCGATTGCTTCACTCATACCGGCTCTTTCGCGCTCAATGCGGGAGCGGCGGGGGCGGCCCATGTGATTGGCGTGGATGCGTCTGAGCCTGGCTGTAACCGGGCGAGGGAAAACGCGAAGTTAAATGGTCTGGAGGACAAGGTGGAATTTGTCTGCGCCGATGTCTTTGACCTGCTTCCAAAGCTGGAAAAGGAAGGACGGAAGTTTGATGTGGTTATACTGGACCCTCCGGCGTTTACCAAATCCCGAAATTCCATTAAAAATGCGGTAAAGGGTTATCGGGAAATTAATCTGAGGGGAATGAAGCTGGTGAAGCCGGGCGGCTATCTGGCGACCTGTTCCTGCTCTCATTTTATGGATTATGAGCTGTTTACAAAGACGATTCATCAGGCGGCACAAAATGTGCATAAGCGTCTGCGGCAGGTAGAGTATCGCACGCAGGCCGCAGATCACCCGATTTTGTGGGCTGCGGATGAGTCTTATTATCTGAAATTTTATATTTTTCAGGTGTGTGATGAAAAATAACATTTTTATGGGGCAGAAGATTTCTTATCTGTTCTGTATCCTGGAAATGACGCCGGCATGTACGGCGGGGTGAAGTTGGTGTTATTATGAAAGAGTTAAGTTGTTCCGTGTCGAAAAAATGCGGCGGCTGCCAGTATCAGGGCGTGCCGTATGAAAAGCAGCTTGCGAAAAAGCAGGAGCATGTACGGAAATTATTAAAACCATTTTGCAGGGTATATCCGATTACAGGCATGGAGCATCCGTATCATTACCGGAATAAAGTTCATGCCGTGTTTGACCGCCTGAGAAACGGTACGGTTATTTCGGGTGTCTATGAGGAAGGGACACACCGTGTCGTTCCGGTGGAAAATTGTCTCATAGAGGATGAGATATCGGATGCAATTATCAATGATATCCGGGGACTTTTAAAGTCCTTTAAAATTAAAACCTATGATGAGGATACGGGATATGGCCTGCTGCGTCATGTCCTGATTCGCCGCGGCTTTTCCACCGGACAGGTTATGGTAGTTCTGGTGCTCGGTTCTCCGATTCTGCCGTCTAAAAATAATTTTGTGAAGGCTCTGAGAAAACTGCATCCGGAGATTACAACGATTGTCATTAATGTCAATAACAAAAAGACAAGTATGGTTCTGGGGGAAAAGGAGACGGTTATTTACGGGAAGGGCTACATCGAAGATGAGCTCTGCGGGCTGAGGTTCCGTATTTCACCGAAATCTTTTTATCAGGTTAATCCGGTTCAGACAGAAAAACTGTATGCAAAGGCGCTTGAACTGGCAGAGCTGACCGGACAGGAGCGCGTCATTGATGCGTACTGTGGGATTGGCACGATTGGCATGGCAGCGGCAAAACAGGCGAAAGAAGTTATCGGCGTGGAATTAAACAAAGATGCGGTGCGTGACGCCGTGGGAAACGCAAAGCGCAACACTGTGAAAAATATAAGCTTTTATCAGGCGGATGCCGGAAAATTCATGACGCAGATGGCGCAGCAGAAGGAAAGCGCGGATGTGGTGTTTATGGACCCGCCCCGCAGCGGCAGCGATGAAGCATTTTTGAAATCGCTCCTGAAACTAAAGCCCGGACGCATCGTATATATTTCCTGTAATCCGGAAACGCAGGCGAGGGATTTGAAATATCTGACGGCTAAGGGATACCGGGCGCAGGGAGCGTATCCCTTTGACTGTTTTCCTTTTACCGCGCATATTGAGTGCGTAGTCTTGATGTCACGGGTCTCGGACTGAGGTGTGAAAAAGTGCTGGATTTCAAGGCTTTTTGGGCTTCCGATGCTTCAAGCAGGTGGAAACGGTGAACGGCTCTGCGGTAACTTATCCACGGCAGCACGGCTTAAAAAATGTGAGAGTGGAGTTGCCGAGATAGATGTCATTATCATAAGGAAACAAGGGTGGAGACATATCCTTTTGCCCGTGATGCAGTGCGTG
>CAZGMH010000026.1:0-17365 GCA_964526765.1 uncultured Eubacterium sp. | reverse complement strand
AATATAAGGGAATAGTGAAAAATTGCATAAAAATGAAAGTAAAAAATATGCATAGTAGCTTTAAAGAATATCCACAAAAAAAGCGGGAACGGAAAACCATGCTTATGGGATGTGGATAACTCATCTGAAATTTGCCGCCATTGTGGTTTAAACGCAGAAGAGCAGAATCAGGATCAAATGCGGTTGGTTTTCTTATTTTATTCTTTACCGCTGTGTGCATAAATACACTCTTGACGCAATTTTACTCTCGTGTTATTGTGTATATATAGATCATTTAAATCTGAAATAGAACAATAGAGGAGCGTCTGACAGGGTATCCGCAGCGAAAGGGCCATTTAATTTGGAAGCAGAGAGTAACCGCTTCTTATACTGCGCGAGAAGGTGTAAGACGCCGAAAGGAAAAGACAGCGGCGTGTTTTTTCCTTGGGGCAGGAATGCACAGTTCCTGTACTGTCATGTAAACATGGAGCGCTATTGATATGGACGGGGCACCGTCGCATATTGATAGCGTTTTTGTTTTTATACACATTATATCAGTCAGGCGTAAAGTAGAAAGGAGTGGAGGAAAATTGAAAGCAATAATTAGAATGAGGATGAGTGCGCATGATGCCCACTATGGTGGAAATCTTGTGGACGGCGCGAGGATGCTGGCGCTGTTCGGAGATGTGGCGACGGAGCTTCTGATCCGCAGCGATGGGGATGAGGGACTGTTCCGCGCTTATGATAATGTGGAATTTCTTGCACCGGTTTATGCCGGGGATTTCATCGAGGCGACCGGCGAGATTGTTTCCGCCGGCAAAACGTCGAGAAAGATGATATTTGAAGCGAGAAAGGTTATCATGCCCCGAACAGACATTAACGATTCGGCGTGCGATGTACTGGAAGAGCCGATTGTCGTTTGCCGCGCGAGCGGTACATGTGTCGTTCCGTTGGATAAACAGCGGTGCAAAAGGGGGTAAAACCATATGGAAAAACTGATTATTACTGCGTGCATATGCGGCGCGGAGGTGACAAAGGAGCAAAATCCTGCAGTGCCTTATACGGTGGAGGAAATTGCCAGAGAGGCGAAAAGCGCCTGTGACGCGGGCGCGTCCATCATTCATCTGCATGTTCGCGAGGATGACGGCACGCCGACACAGAAAAAGGAACGTTTTGCGGAATGTATAGACGCAATTCACCGGGTCTGCCCGGACGTTATTATCCAGCCGTCGACTGGCGGCGCAGTAGGGATGAGCGATGATGAACGCCTTGCGCCCGTTGAATTAAAACCGGAGATGGCAACGTTAGACTGCGGTACCTGCAATTTTGGCGGAGACGAGATTTTCATAAACACGGAAAATATGATCATCACATTTGCAGAACGCATGAACGCTTACGGTATCAAGCCGGAGATCGAAGTATTTGACAAGGGTATGATCGACATGGCGATACGGCTGAAAAAGAAAGGACATATCCGCACGCCGATGCATTTTGATTTTGTTATGGGCGTCAACGGCGGAATTTCCGGAAATCCGAGGGATCTTTTGTTTATGGCGGAAAGCATTCCGGCTGGGTCGACATGGACCGTTGCAGGCGTGGGAAGATTCGAATTCCCGATGATTACGATGGGTATTCTGATGGGTGGCCATGTACGTGTCGGCTTCGAGGATAATGTGTATCTGGAAAAGGGAGTTCTGGCAAAATCGAACGGAGAACTGGTGGAAAAGGCCGCGCGTATCGCAAAAGAGCTCGGGCGTGGAATTGCAGACCCGGCGGAGGCACGTAAAATTTTAGGTATAGCCGCAAAATAACTGTCGGCAGAATGGAGGAAAATTATGGGAAAATTAATCGGAAACAAATATGGAATTCACAGAGTTATTGAACCACAGGGCGTATTGACTCAGGCTGCTGCAAAAGTTGATAACGATATGGAAAAACACTATTCCAATGAAATCATCTGTGATGTGATTTCACTGAACATTGACTCCGCATCCTTTACGCAGATTGAGGAAGCCTGCGGAGGCGATGTGGAAAAAATCGGAAAGATGATACTTGACATTGTAGCAGAAAAAGGTAAAATGCAGAATCCGGTGACCGGATCCGGCGGAATGTTTATCGGTACCGTGGCCTATATTGGAGAGGATCTGGATGTGGACATCAAGGTGGGCGATAAAATTGCCTCCCTCGTTTCACTGTCCATGACTCCGCTTAAAATCGAGAAAATTCTGGCAATACATCCTGAAATTGACCGCGTGGATATCGTTGGAAAAGCAGTGCTTTTTGAGAGCGCGGTGTATGCTAAGCTGCCGGAGGATATGGGAGAGCCCCTTGCACTGGCTGCGCTTGACGTAGCGGGAGCGCCGGCACAGGCGGCGAAGCTTGTAAAACCCGGGGACAGCGTACTCATTCTGGGCGGCGCCGGGAAATCCGGTATTTTGTGCTGCTATGAAGCAATGAAGCGCGTAGGTCCTACCGGGAAGGTTGTGGCGCTGGGTCATAGCCAGAAGGGAATAGACGAGCTCAAAAAACTCGGCATATGTCATGAAATCATAAAGGGAAGCGCGTCACAGCCGGTGGAGGTGTTGGAAAAGGCCCTGGCTGCAAACGACGGCAGGGAATATGACCTGTCCATCTGCTGCGTCAATGTGGAAAATTGTGAGATGTCCGCAATCCTTCCTGTACGGGACGGCGGCTGCGTATATTTCTTCTCCATGGCGACAAGCTTTACAAAAGCTGCGCTCGGCGCTGAAGGCGTAGGAAAGGACGTTACGATGATTATCGGAAACGGATATACGAAAGATCATGCGGAGATTACGCTGCAGGAGCTACGCGAGAATGAAGATATAAGAAAGCTGTTTGAAAAAAAATATGTTTAAGTCTGTGTTCCCGGATGAAAAATAATCCGGAGAGATCAATGGAGGAATCAGGATGAGACAGAGCAGAGAATACGGCTTGTTTCAGGACGTTCCGGACGAACAGTGGAACGACTGGAAATGGCAGGTAAAAAACAGAATTGAAACAGTAGAGGATCTGAAAAAATATATTTCTTTAACAAAAGAGGAAGAGGATGGTATCGCCGAGTGTCTGAAGTCCCTTCGGATGGCGATCACCCCATATTATTTATCCCTTATTAACCCGGACGATCCGGATGATCCGATCCGCCGTCAGGCAATTCCAACGGTAAAGGAGCTGTATCATTCGCCGGCGGATCTGTCTGACCCGCTTCACGAGGATACAGACTCTCCGGTACCGGGACTGACCCACAGATATCCGGATCGCGTGCTTTTTTTGCTGACGGATCAGTGCTCGATGTACTGCAGACACTGCACGCGGCGCCGTTTTGCAGGGCATCATGATAAGGCTGTTCCGAACGAACAGATAGAGAAGTGCATTGATTATATCCGCAATCATCCCGAGGTGCGCGATGTGCTGCTGTCCGGCGGCGATGCGCTGCTGATCAGCGATGAAAGACTGGAATACATTATCGCGACTCTGCGGGAGATCCCCCATGTGGAGATTATCCGGATCGGTTCACGTACGCCGGTCGTTATGCCGCAGCGGATCACACCGGAGCTTTGCGCCATGTTAAAAAAATACCATCCGATCTGGCTGAACACGCACTTTAACCATTCCCTGGAGATTACGGAAGAAAGTGCGGCGGCATGCGCAAGGCTTGCAGATGCGGGCATCCCTCTCGGGAACCAGACGGTGCTTCTTGCAGGCGTGAACGACTGTGTCCATGTTATGCGTAATCTGATGCGGGATCTGGTAAAAATCCGTGTTCGCCCGTATTATATTTATCAATGCGATCTGTCCATGGGACTGGAGCATTTCCGTACGCCGGTATCAAAAGGAATTGAAATCATTGAGGGGCTGCGCGGACATACGTCCGGGTTCGCGGTACCGACGTTTGTTGTGGATGCTCCGGGAGGCGGCGGAAAAACCCCGGTAATGCCGAATTACGTTATTTCCCAGACACCGGGCAAGGTTATCCTGCGTAATTACGAGGGTGTTATTACAACGTATACGGAACCGATGCATTATGTGTCAAATTGTAACTGTCCGGTCTGCCGCGGAGAGAGAAAGACGAACCTTGTGGGCGTTGCCGCTCTGGAGCAGGGACTGCAGATGTCGATCGAGCCCGCCGATCTGGCGCGGACAAGGCGGCACAGTAAAAATGTATGATATTTATTCCTTCGGTTATTGAGCCGGATGTGTGGTTTGCCCATACATCCGGCGAATTCCGCAAGGGTGATTAATTTCGGAAGAAGAGGAATTGATGATATGGGAAAACTTGGATTGAATGAAGAGTGGATCAGGCAGGCACGAAACAGCGCCCATCACGTGGCGGAGGATGTGCAGGCGTTTATTGACGAACATACAACGGTTACGGTAGAACGGGCGGTTTGCCGCCTGCTGGGAATTGATGGCGTGAACGGGGTAGATGTTCCGCTGCCGAATGTGCTTGTGGATCATCTGGCTGCGGGAAACGCGCTTTCTGGCGGTGCAGCTTATTATATTGGAAATGCGATGGCAGAACTTGACCTTTCACCGCAGGAGATTGCTCAAAAGGTGGATGTCGGAGAATTGGATCTTATGCGGCTTCCACCCCATTCCGATGAGGAGATCAAAGGAAAAATTCAGCCTCTTGCGGAAAAAATGACCGCCCGGATAGAGGCGAACGCCGCACAGCGTCAGGCATTTCTGGATGAATATGGCGACAAGGAAGGTCCGTATCTCTATTTGATTGTAGCAACGGGAAATATTTACGAGGATATCACACAGGCAGTTGCAGCTGCAAAACAGGGGGCGGATATTATCGCGGTCATCCGCACGACCGGACAGAGTCTTTTGGATTATGTGCCCTATGGGGCGACTACAGAAGGTTTCGGAGGCACATATGCGACGCAGGAAAATTTCCGGCTTATGCGCGAAGCGCTGGACAACGTCGGAAAAGAAGAAAAACGTTATATCCGTCTGTGTAATTACTGCTCGGGGCTTTGTATGCCGGAAATAGCGGCTATGGGAGCCATGGAAAGACTGGATGTAATGCTTAACGACGCCCTGTATGGCATCCTGTTTCGCGATATCAATATGCAGCGGACGTTGATAGACCAGTATTTCTCCCGTGTGATAAACGGCTTTGCAGGGGTTATCATAAATACAGGCGAGGATAATTACCTTACGACGGCGGATGCGGTGGAAGAGGCGCATACAGTCCTGGCTTCACAGTTTTTAAATGAACAGTTCGCGTTGATGGCGGGACTGCCGCCGGAACAGCAGGGACTGGGGCATGCGTTTGAGATGTCACCCGATATTGAAAACGGATTTTTGATGGAACTGGCGCAGGCGCAGATGGCGCGGGAAATTTTCCCGGATGCGCCGTTGAAATATATGCCGCCGACAAAATTTATGACAGGAAATATTTTCCGGGGTCATGTGCAGGACGCTCTTTTTAATATGGTAACGATTATGACCGGACAGAAAATCCATTTGCTGGGAATGCTGACCGAGGCAATTCATACGCCGTTTATGTCCGACCGTGCACTGGCAATTGAAAACGCCCAGTATATCTTCCGGACGATGAAAAATCTGGGTGATGAAATAGATTTTAAGGAGGGCGGAATTATCCAAACGAGGGCGAATGAGGTGCTGAAAAAGGCTGCGTCGCTTTTGGCTGATATTGAAAAACAGGGGATGTTTGCCACGCTGGAACAGGGCATTTTCGCAGATATCAAACGCCCGAAAAACGGCGGGAAGGGTTTGGACGGCGTCGTGGTAAAGGATCGCTGTTATTTCAACCCGTTTATCCCACTGATGAAAAAGGAGGTGCGGAAATGAGCGGGTTATACAATTTAAACAAAGTTGAGTATGATAAAACTTTAGACCTGACAAAGATGAAGCCTTACGGGGATACGATGAATGACGGTAAAGTGCAGCTTAGCTTCACGCTTCCGATCACGGACGATGAGCGCGGCGAAGAGGCTGCCAGACAGATTGCGAAGGAAATGGGCCTGAGCGACATCAACGTCGCTTACCATCGCGCACTGGATAAGGAGTTCACATATTATATCATTTACGGAAGCTGTACGCATACGGTAAATTACACGGATATTCATGTACAGACAGTTGAATCTGATGTGATGGATATGCATGAAGTGGATGAATTTATCAGGGAACATTTCGGACGTAAGATCATCGTAGTCGGCGCTTCCACCGGCACGGACGCGCATACTGTAGGTATCGATGCGATTATGAACCGGAAGGGATTTGCCGGACATTACGGGTTGGAGCGATACGAAATGATTGAAGCGTACAATCTGGGAAGCCAGGTGCCGAACGATGAATTTATAGAAAAGGCGCAGGAGCTGCATGCGGATGTACTTTTGGTTTCGCAGACCGTGACACAGAAGGATATTCACATTAAAAATCTGACAAATCTTGTGGAACTTCTGGAGGCGGAGGAACTGCGTGATAAATATATCTTGATCTGCGGAGGGGCGCGTATCACCCATGAGCTTGCAAAGGAGCTTGGATATGACGCCGGTTTTGGCACGGGAAAATTCGCTGAGGATGTGGCGTCGTTTGCTGTGACGGACATGGTAAAACGCGGATTTCATTGACAGGATCAATCGGGAATGAAATTGAGAAAGGGAAGCTGAAATTGTCAAAGCAAAGAAACGTTTTTATATTAATTTTGGCGGCTTTTATATGGGGTACTGCGTTTGTTGCTCAAAGTACCGGGGGGGATGCAGCCGGACCCTATACGTTCAATAGTATCCGTATGCTGATCGGCGGTACCGTGCTGCTCCCTGTCACGGCTTTTCTGGACAGAAAGAAGCCTTCCGGGAAAAAACCGCGGACGAAAGAGGAAAAAAAGACGCTTTTGATTGGCGGATGCTGCTGCGGGTGCGTGCTGTTTGCCGCGAGTACACTGCAGCAGTTGGGGCTTTATCTTGGATCTACAGCCGGGAAAGCCGGTTTTTTGACAACATGTTATATCGTGCTCGTGCCGGTTTTGGGATTGTTTTTAAAGAAAAAATGCGGATGGAACGTATGGTTCGGGGTTGTGCTGACGCTGGCGGGATTGTACCTGCTTTGCATGAAAGGCTCATTTTCCCTGCGATTTTGTGATGTGCTGATTTTGCTCTGCGCATTGTGCTTTGCTGTTCATATTCTGGTGATTGACCGTTTTGCGCCTCTGGTGGACGGGGTTCGGATGTCCTGTATTCAATTTTATGTCTGCGGTATTTTGGGGCTTGTCCCGATGATCTTTTCGGAGGTCGGATTTTCCGCTGCCGGTTTCCGGGAGTGGATCTTTTTGTTTTCGTCCGCAGATGTGTGGGCTGCGCTGCTGTATGCCGGCGTATTGTCAAGCGGCGTCGCGTATACGCTGCAGATTGTCGGGCAGGAAGGCTTGAATCCGACAGTTGCTTCGCTTGTGATGAGCCTGGAATCGGTCTTTTCCGTGCTGGCCGGATGGATAATTTTAAAGGAAGCTATGACTGGACGCGAGATTACCGGCTGCGCTCTGATTTTTGCGGCCGTTGTACTGGCGCAGATTAATTTCAAAAAGAAAATACAAAAGAAGCCTTGACGGAAAGAAAGGGGCGATTGCGTATCCTCATTTCAGAAGGGGGGAGGAAGGTTGCTGAGGGAGCTGATTTTGCCATATGGTTCCGTTTCTTTTATCGGGATGTGTAAAAATGCCGGAAAGACAACGGCGTTAAATCGCCTGATTCGGGAGTGCGGCGCATTGAATGATGTTGTTGCCGTCACATCTATCGGAAGGGATGGAGAAGACTCGGATTTGGTGACGCATACAAAGAAACCGGGCATTTATATTTTTCGTGGAACTGTCATTGCTACGGCGGCGGGGCTGCTGAAGTACTGTGACATTACAAAAGAGATTTTGTGCGCGACCGGGATTTTTACGCCATTGGGAGAAATCGTTCTGGTTCGCGCAAAAAGCGACGGTTTTGTCCAACTGGCAGGACCGTCCATGTCTTCCCAGATGGAGCAGATTTCCGCCCTGTTTCGACAGTATGGAGCAGAGCGTATTTTTATTGACGGCGCATTAGGAAGGAAAAGCCTTTGCACGCGCAGGGTCTGCGAAAGTACAATTTTATGCACGGGAGCATCTTACCATAAGGATATCAGCACCGTCGTGCAGGATACGGCGTTTATCTGTGAACTGATCGGATTGCCGCAATCCGGTTTCCTGTCAGGGAGAGAGCTGCCGGACGATGTGTCCTGCAAATACATTCCGATATATGATGAGTCGGAACTTGCTGTTCCGAAAGATGCACAGTCGCCGGAAAAACTCTGGAGAAAAGGAAATCCCAACCCGCCGGGACAGATTTTTGTCCATGGCGGATGGACGGAAGCAATGGCGGAACGGCTTTTAAAGTCGGATGCGAATCTGCGCAACAGGACGCTTATTTTTAAGGATGGAAGCCGGATTTTGATTTCGTCCGGTCTGTACCGGAAGCTGAAAATGCGAGGTCTTAGCTTTGCAGTGGCGGAATCCATCCAGCTTCTTGCCGTGACGGTCAACCCGTTTTCTGCGTATGGATATCCGTTTGACGCGAAGGAATTTTACGGAAGAATAAAGGATGCTGTCAATGTGCCGGTATATGATGTAGGAGAAACGTTATGATACATTTGTCATTTGAGGAAAAAGTCAACATCGGCTTCCAATATATTATAGACTGCTTGAACCCTTCCTCTCCTTATGGCAGGGATCTTGTAAAAAAAATATCGCCTTATGAGAGCGGAAAACAAAAAAATCTGGAGAGGGAGTGGAATCATATCGGGCATATGCGCGCGATTTGGGAATCTGTGCGCCCGGAGACGGATCACCTGCGCCGGGTGTTTATGCGGATGAAGGATATACGCAAGGGGCTGAAAAAAGCCGGGGAGATGTGTCTGGACGATTTGGAATTATTTGAGATTAAAAATTTTCTGATTTGCGCAAAAGAGGCGGCGGATGTCTGGGGAAAGCTGGCGTGCGCTGCCGGGATAGGGGACATACGTTTTCGCTCTGTACAGGAACCCCTCGGACTGCTGGATCCGGATGGAAAAGAGATTCCCTCATTTTCTGTTTATGACAGTTATTCCACCGTTCTCGGAAAAATACGGATGGAAAAACGTACAGTGGAAAAAGAACTGGCTTTGGCACAGACTGACCGCCAGAGGCAGCTTCTTCTGGAAAAGAGGAGACTTACCGTTGTGCGGGAGGAAGAGGAGGAACAGGTCATCCGACAGATGCTGACGGAAAAGCTTTGCGCCTTTATTCCGGATATTCTGCATAATATAGAGGCGACAGGGGAAATAGATCTTCTTCTGGAGAAAACGGATATTTCTTTTTTGGCGCCGTCTGTCCGTCCTGTTTTAGGCGGAGGTGTACTTAAATTTGAAAATATGACAAATCCGCATATAGCATCCTTGCTGGAAAAAAGAGGGCAATTCTTCACGCCGCTGTCCATTTCTCTGGCAGAAGGTTCGACTGTCATTACGGGAGCGAATATGGGCGGAAAAAGCGTATCGCTTCATACGGTAGTGTTAAACGTTCTTTTGTCACTGTGCGGATTTTACGCCTATGCGGATGAGGCAAAAATTCCGTTTTTTGACGACATACAGGTACTTGCGCTGGAGGAGCAGTCCGTAGACCGCGGTCTTTCAAGCTTCGGGGCGCAGATTGTCCGTCTTAAGGAGATCATAGAAAAAACAAAGACGAGCTTCTGCCTCGTCGTACTGGACGAATTCTCGCGCGGTACAAACCCGCATGAGGGGGAGGCGCTCGTTCGCGCTGTGACGCGATATTTAAATGAAAAGCACGTGATCGCGCTGCTTGTGACCCATTATGACCATGTGGCGGAATATGGAAGAAGCCATTATCAGGTCGTGGGTTTAAAGGATATGGACGTCGGCAGGGTGCAGGCAGAGATTGCCGCTGCCGGAGGGGAGGCGGGCATCTCAGTTATCGCATCTCATATGAATTATGGTCTTTACCAGGTGAACGCACCTGCCGATTGTCCCAGAGACGCTTTCCGTATATGCAGTTTGCTGGGACTTCAAAAGGAAATTCTGGATTATGCAGCAGAAAACGGAGAATGATGCAGGCGGTATTTGGATATGGTCGGACTATTACCGTAAACAGAGAGATAATTGCAGGGATGTAAAAGGATAAAAATAAAGAATGGAGATAGCAGCTGCTGTTCCCCATTCTTTATTTTTATTATTTTATTCTGGTTTAAAGGCTTCTTTGTCAAGTCCGCATATCGGGCATACCCAATCTTCCGGTACATCCTCCCATGCTGTACCGGGAGCAATACCGTTATCCGGATCTCCTACAGTCGGATCGTACTCGTAGCCGCATGGACATACATATTTTGTCATTTTACTTACCTCCGGATTTATTAATTAGCCAAAGTATCTCTCAAGCAGCCCTTTGAATGCTTTTCCGTGACGAGCCTCATCCCTTGCCATCTCATGAACGGTGTCATGGATTGCATCCAGGTTGGCGGCCTTTGCACGTTTTGCCAGATCAGTTTTACCGGCGGTAGCGCCGTTCTCAGCTTCTACACGCATCTCAAGGTTTTTCTTTGTGCTGTCAGTAACAACTTCTCCGAGAAGCTCTGCAAACTTAGCTGCATGCTCAGCCTCTTCCCAGGCAGCTTTCTCCCAGTACAGACCGATTTCCGGATATCCCTCTCTGTGAGCTACACGAGCCATAGCAAGGTACATACCAACTTCGGAGCACTCACCGTTAAAGTTTGCTCTCAGATCTTCAAGAATATCTTCACTAACGCCCTGTGCAACACCTACAACGTGCTCAGCAGCCCAGCTCATCTCTGCTGTCTGCTCAATAAATTTCTCAGGACCAACACCACACTGCGGGCATTTCTCCGGCGGGGTCTCTCCTTCATAAACATATCCGCATACGCTGCATACAAATTTTTTCATAATTTTCATTCCTTTCTACTGAATTAAAAATTTATTTAAAAACAGTTATGTCAACTGTTTTTAGACTGTGCCGTTTTGGAATATAATATACATTCCGGGCAGTATCCTCGAAAATATGTCACATGATCTTCAATGATACCGGAGAATTCCCGGCCGGCAATATCGTTAATATGATCGATGCTGTCCATCTCCAGATCCATGATCTGGCCGCAGGTCTTACATATAAAATGATTGTGCGGGGTAACATTGCCATCAAAGTGATCCGGACCGATTCCCGTGGAAACTTTGTTAATCTCGCCAAGCTCTGTCAGCAGGGACAGATTGCGGTAAACCGTACCCAGGCTCAAGGAGGGCATGTCTTTGCGTAGATCAGAGTAAAGCATTTCTGCTGTGGGATGATCATGTCTGCCAGCCAGTGCCAGTTTGATACATTCGCGCTGTTTGCTGTGTTTGAGCATTTGGTGCCTCCTTATTTTCTAATAATAGTAACTATTACTGAGATTATCATAATGTATTTATAAGGCATTGTCAAGTAAAAAAGAAAATGTTTTGCAGAAAGAGCTGAGAAAGGGAACTGGACTGGTTAAAAATGAAAAAAGTGGATATATAATAAATGCCAATTTAGGGGTATTATGTAACCTGCATAAGCGCTTAAGGAATAAAAATGTCCTGTACCATCAAACAGGAAGGTCAGATAGAAAGGATTGAATGTAAAAATGGAACAGACTGTAACAGAGAAAAAAATAAAACAGAGCAGTACGAGTACGGTAAAATTTATAGTCATAACAGCTATTTTTGTAGCGTTGACTTATGTGTTTACTGCATTTATCAACATACGTCTTCCGATTGCGGCTAACGGAGGATTAGTGCATTTGGGAAACGTACCTTTATTTATAGGCGCAATCATTTTTGGAAAGAAAACCGGAATGATTGCCGGCGGCGTGGGAATGGGCTTATTCGATTTGTTGTCCGGCTGGACCTTATGGGCGCCATTCACATTTGTGGTTGTTGGATTGATGGGATTTGTTGTGGGTAAAATCACGGAGAAAGAATCTCATCAGAAATTTTCCTGGTATGTGGTTGCCATTGTGGCAGCCTGCGCAATCAAGATCGTAGGATATTACATTGCCGAAATCGTAATTTATGGAAACTGGGTAGCTCCGGTGCTGTCTATCCCGGGCAATCTGGTTCAGATCGGTGTTGCGGCAGTGATCGTGTTGATCGTTGTGGGACGTTTGAATGTGGCGGCAAAGAGAATGGGATTGAAAGATTAAAAGATTAAAAGGAGCGGCGTATGAAATACAAAATTATGACACCCGGTCCCACACAAGTGGCGGAAAATATAAGAATGGCGCGCAGTCTGGAATGTACAAATCCGGATCTGGACGAGGAATTTGTAGAATTTTATAAGGAAACCTGCGATAAGATCAGCCGGTTGCTGGATACGCAAAATGAAACTCTTATTCTGGGAGGAGAGGGAATCCTGGGTCTGGAGGCTGCATGCGCCTCCCTGACGGAGCCGGGAGATGAAGTGCTGGTGCTGGATAATGGAATCTACGGAAAGGGCTTTGCGGATTTCGTCGCGACGTATGGCGGCATTCCCACCCTGTATACCGTGGATGAGCGAAACACCATAGATGCTGGACAGCTTGCAGTGTGGCTGAAGGATCATCATAATTTTAAATATGCCACGGTAGTACACGCAGATACGCCCAGCGGAATGCTCAATGATGTGGCACAGATTTGTTCATTATTGAAAAAGTATGGGATTCTCACGGTAGTAGATTCTGTGTCTGCCATGTTTGGCGAGGAACTTCATGTGGATCAGGCGCAGATTGATATTCTCTGCGGCGGTTCTCAGAAAGTAGTTTCCGCCCCTCCCGGTCTGACGTTTGTGACGATAAGCCGGGAAGCAAAACGTGCTATTGAGAACCGTAGATATCCAATTGCATCCTTTTATGCGAATTTGAAAGTTTTCTTTCACTATTATGAAGAAAAGTGGTTTCCCTATACGATGCCAATCAGCGATATTTATGGATTGCGGGCGGCCATTGATAATATTGAAAAAGATACAGACATATTGGAGCGGCACCGGAGGATCGGTGAGGCTGCAAGAACTGCTGTGCAGAAAGCCGGTTTAAAGCTGTATTTGGAAAGTGGTTTTTCCAATACGGTGACAGTGTTTGAAGTGCCGGCAGGAACTACGGATCAGGTGATTTTGGACACAATGAGAGAAGAATACGGAATCATGCTGGCAGGTTCTTTTGGTTCGCTGGCAGGAAAAGTAATCCGAATCGGTCATATGGGAAGCAATGCCACCGTAGAAAATGTGCAAGAGACGTTTGCCGCATTGGATCAGACGATGAAAAAGCTGGGAATTACGCTGCAGAAATCCATGGAAGGAGTTTTTGCGGAGAAAATGCAGGAATGATACCAGCCATAAAAACATTTGGGATTTTTTAATATCAGATGAGTGGCCTGAAAGGTTTTATATAATTACAGACATGTCAGGAGAAGCAAGGGCATATAATAAATCAGATAATGGCGAGGACAGTTAGGAAAAGAGGGCTGTTCCCGGATATTTGGAGGTGCCCATGGCCGAGTACAGACGGTTTGTTACATATATTTTTTATTATGAGAACAATCAAAAAATACGCTGTGTAGGATCAGCGAAAATAGAACAGCGGGGAACCAAGGGACGAATCGAGCTTTCCGTGAGGGGAGCAGGGAGTCTGCGGGGAAAACTGCCGTTCTATTTTTTTATACGTCAGGGACGGAGGATCCAGGGGATTTTGCTTGGAGAAGTCAACCTGCGGGGCGGAAGCGGACATTTAGCACAGCAGTTTGATGCTTCATCTATTGCGGCAACGAAGGTGACATTGGCACAGGTTGCGGGATTTGTGATCTGGGCAGGAAAGGAATGTCAGTTGGGAAGTCAGTGGGATGATCTGCCGACCGATTGGAGAAATCTGCAGCGGGAGACGGAAGCAGAAAAGCAGGAAGAATCACCGGAAATCATAGAGGAAGCAACCCTGCAGGCGGCGGAAAAATTATCAGAAGGCAAAAGGGAGCAAACCGACGAAAAGAAGGACGAACAAAAGCCGGGTCAGAGGATGGTGTTGGAAAACATAGAGTCAGATATACCGGAAAAGTACGGGTTAAACAAGGAGCAGATTTTATGGCAGAAAAATTGGGAGGAGATCAAAAAAACCCATAAAACGGAGCAGATGTTTTCCGGTGAACAGAAGGCTGTCTGTATACGGATGGAATTGAGAGATCTCAGACTGCTGCCCCGCAGATATTGGTATTTGGGGAATAACAGCTTTCTGCTCCATGGTTTTTTCAATTATCAACACCTGATCCTGGGATGCAGTGAAAATGGTGGAAAACCCAGGTGGTTTGTAGGAGTTCCGGGGATATTTCATAATCAAGAGCAGGTTATGGCAGCCTTTTTTGGGTTTCATCGGTTTTGTCTGGAAAAGAGCGCTCCGTATCGCACCGGCGGATTTGGATACTGGTGTCTGGATATGGAGCTGTAATCAGAAAATTTTTACTAAGAAACAAATACATTTTTTAACAGATGACGGAAGTTTGTGATAAAATAATCCTGGAATACAATATACTATCGTGACAGCTTGCTGGCTCATGGGGAAAAACAGGACACCATACCGGCCAGAAGAAAGGAACACTGGAATATATGACAGAAAAAAGCAGCGTGAAAAACCATGAAACATACATGCGGGAGGCGATACGTCAGGCTAAAAAGGCATATGCCATAGATGAAGTGCCTATAGGCTGCGTGATCGTCTATGAGGGAAAGATTATTGCCAGAGGTTACAACCGGCGCAATACGGATAAAAATACGTTGGCGCATGCGGAGCTTTCGGCAATCCGCAAAGCCAGCAAACGGATGGGAGACTGGCGCTTGGAAGGTTGTACCATGTATGTGACGCTGGAGCCATGCCAGATGTGTGCCGGGGCACTGGTGCAGTCCCGTATCAGCAGAGTGGTGATCGGATGCATGAACGCAAAGGCAGGATGCGCAGGATCTGTTCTGAATCTTCTTCAAATGGATCAGTTCAATCATCAGGTGGAAGTGATACGGGGTGTGATGGAAGAAGAATGTTCTGCAATGTTGAGTTCATTTTTTAAAGAGCTGCGGGAGAAAAAAGCGAGGGAGAAAAAACCGGAAGCAGAGATGGTCCCGGGGGAAGGTACAAAATGATAGGAATCGGAATTGATACGGGCGGCACCTGCACAGATGCTGTCGTCTATGACGTGGAGAAAAAAAAGATACTTGCCTGCGGAAAATCCCAGACAACCCATGAGAAACTGGAGATCGGTATCGGAAATTCGGTAAGTAAGCTGCCCCGGAAGTATGTGGAGCAGGCAGATTATATTTCTCTGTCTACCACGTTGGCGACCAACGCCTGTGTGGAAGGTAAAGGAGGACGTGCCGCCCTGGTTTTTGTTGGAGTGGATCAAAGGACGGTTCAAAATACTTATGAAAAGTATGGCTTTGAAAACATGGACAACATGATTTTTCTGGATGGAGATGCAAAACGGGGGGCGGAACCGGAATGGAGTTCTTTTGAGAAGCTGGTGCGGGACACGTTTGATGTATGGGATAGTGTGGCAGTTGCTCAGATTTATCCGAAGGAAAATAACGGAGCCTATGAAAAACAGGTGGAAAGAATCGTGAAGGCGCATTATGATGTTCCGGTTATTTGCGCCTATGAGCTTTTTTCGGATGTGAATGTGATTCAGCGAGGCAGCAGTGCCTTATTGAACGCAAGGCTGATCTCTGTAATACGGGAGTTTTTAGAGGCAGTGAAAACGGTTTTGCGGGAGCAGAGGATTGAGCTTCCGCTGGTTATTATGCGCAGTGACGGAAGTCTGATGTCTGAGGAATTTGCTCTGTATCATCCGGTGGAAACACTGCTTTGCGGTCCGGCGGCAAGTGTAAAGGGCGGAGCAGAACTGGCAGAGCAGAAGAATGCCCTGATTATTGATATGGGCGGAACGACCAGTGACATAGCATTTATCAAGGACGGACAACCTATGCGTGCCACTGATGGTGTGCAGGTGGGAAGCTGGCGTACCTTTGTAAAAGGTCTGTTTGTGGATACGTTTGGTTTGGGGGGCGACAGTCAGGTTTGTTATAATGGAGAGCATCTGTATCTGGGGGAGCGGCGTGTCATACCGTTATCTCAGTTGGCTCATCAATATTCCCGGATCGTAGACTATTTAAAAAAGTTATCAAATCGATTGCACGGGCATAGTAAGCCATTGCACGAGCATCTGGTTTTGATGAAGGATATCAGCGGAAATAACAAATTTTCCAAAGAAGAACAGCAGTTGTGTGAAAATCTGAAAGGTAATCCGCTCCCGTTGGAGGAAGCCGCAGCCGGTATTGGCAGGGATCTCTATAATGTGGATTTTGAACGTCTGGAACGGGAGGGTGTTATTTTGCGGAGTGGTCTGACACCTACGGATATCATGTGTATCAAAGGGGATCTGGCCATGTATGACAGCGAGGCTGCAGCCTGTGCGCTTAAATTTCTGGCAATAACCCTGAAAAAAGATCCGGGTATATTAGCAGATCAGATTTATGATCTGGTGAAAGAAAAGCTGTATTGTAATCTGGTGCGCATTTTGCTGGAAGACTATTATCGCGGAAAGGGAAAATATGCGTATACGGAAAGTCTGGATCGTCTGGTGCATGAGAGCTATCGAATGAAAGTCAAAAGAATGCAGCCGCAAAAGGATGATATGACGGGCGGATCCATGGATGAGGGTGTACCGTTCGATAATTTTTTCATGGCGGATTTTCATACGGATGCGGCATTGATCGGAGTGGGAGCGCCCACTCATGTATTTTTGCCGGATGTGGCAAAGCTGCTCGGAGCACCCTGCGTGATCCCGGAATATGCGGGTGTGACGAATGCACTGGGAGCACTTTTGGGAGATATCTGTGTATATGATAATCTCCACATCGAAGCAATTTATGAGATGATTGATCATCTACAGGATTCAGGAGGATTGGCAGAGGAAACAGGCGGGGAAGGTCAGGTGGAAAAGAGTGATAAAGACTCAGACGATGACAGAGAAGATGGCTTTGGTTTTCGGGTCTATGCACAAGAGTGTCCCCGTATTTTTACGGAATATGCGGATGCCGTGGCTTATGCAAAAGAACAGCTCTATGTGAGGGCAGAAAAGAAAGCATACGAGCGTGGAGCGGTGGAAATCTGCGGTGCGGAGTATGAGATAGACGAATCCAGACCAGAGTTGAATTATGGAAGCGTATTTATGGGTGCGGATGTAAGGATCCGGCTTCTGGGCCGAATACATAAGTAGTAACAGAAGGTTGAGTGAAAAAGTAAATTCCACATGTAAAAGTAAATTCTATACTGAAGAC
>CAZGMH010000025.1:0-17673 GCA_964526765.1 uncultured Eubacterium sp. | reverse complement strand
GGTATCCCTGGATGCATGGAAAGCATACTGCCTGTAATATTTTTCAATCGCATCCGTCAAAATTGTTCCCGCCTTTGACACGCCTCCGCCGATCACAAAAATCTCCGGGTTTACAACAATCGCAATATTTGCGCATGCTTTTCCGATCATGCGTCCCAGATCATCCACTAACTGCAGGGAAAATGCATCTCCTTCCTTTGCCGCGTCAAAAATGTCTTTGGAAGTAACCGTCCCGAGATTCCTCAATACAGTCTCATCCTCTGTGGATGCCAGACGTTTTGCGGCAACCCTTGCGATTCCGTTTGCGGAAGCATATTGCTCCAGACACCCTTTCTTTCCGCAGCCGCAGCGCTCTGTCTCATCATCATTGACCGGAAAATGGCCGATTTCTCCCGCGGCTCCGTTTGTTCCGGGCAGTATTTTCCCGTTTAAAATAATGCCGCCGCCGACTCCGGTGCCCAGCGTGATCATGACCACGTTCGAATATCCTCTGCCGCCGCCGCGGTACATTTCTCCAAGCGCCGCCACATTTGCATCGTTGCCTGCCCTGCCCGGAATACCTGTCAGCTCTTTGATTGCTTTTTCCACGTTAAAGACGCCCCAGCCAAGGTTTACGCATTTTAACACATTTCCGTCGTCATCCACCGGTCCTGGCAGTCCCATTCCGATTCCGCTCACCTCATCCGAAGTAATTCCCTCCGTCTCAAGCTTCTTCTGAATGGATGCCGCGATATCCGGCAGAATGTTCTTTCCGCTGTCGCTGGTATCCGTCTTGATCTCCCATTTATCCAGTAATTCGCCTTCCACAGAGAAGAATCCCATCTTTACCGTGGTTCCTCCTATATCAACACCAAACGCATATTTCTTCATATCTGCTCTCCTGTCATTTCCTTATATTTTCTCAATCTTCTGTCACAACCAAATCTGCATATTCTCTCAGTCCGCTGTCACAACCGAATCTGCATATTCTCTCAGTCCGCTGTCACCTCCGAATCTGCATCTGTTTCTATATAATAAGAAACAAACAGACGGCCATCGTACACATAAAAAGGAATCATATCATTTCCGCTGAGCGTCCGGTTAATCATATTTCCATCCCTGCTGTATGTTCCTTCCATGGAAGTGCCATCCTTTTCTTCCGTTCCATCGGGGATTTCCAGGCAGGTATATGTCCCGTCCTCCCGGAACGTGTAGCGGATCACCGTACCGGTACTGTCTGTCTTCTCTGCAACGGCTTCGAACGTATCCCCGTCCGGGATCGCTCCGCCATAAATACCGTCCTCTATCAGCAGGTATCCGTCATCCAGCAGATATTTTATAACAGCCAGTTCATTTCCGTCGCCGTCCTTTGCAACAGTGATAATCTCATTTCCATTTACAGAAAAAGTTCCCTGGGCAGCCGGGTCATCCCCGATCCGGTTTTCAAACGTCCCCGCATCTCTGTCAAAATATACCCACAAAGCCGTATTGTCATCGCCATAGATGCTTAAATCGCAGCAGTAGGCATCCGCGGGCTCCGCCTGTTTGTCATCCCGCACCAGTTCTTCCGCAGACGCGCCGCCTTCCCCGCCGGATACTCCCGCCTTATTTCCATGTACCGCCAATGCGGCGATTATGATGACCGCAGCCGCAGCTACAAGAATCAAAATGATAAATAATTTCCTTTTCCGCTTCATTTTACGAAAACCTCTTTATTTCACAAGAAAAATGTGCTTCACGCACTCTCGCGGACAAAATTTTGAAAGCACAGCTTTTCTTGCCGCGCCGAGTGCAGCCGCTTTAGCGGCTTTATTCTCTATGCACGAGTGCGCATCCTTTGCCCGCAGGGCTTTTGTTTCATAGGAATATTGCAAAGCAATTTCCTATGAAACAAAATATGCCAGCAGGTTTGCCGCATCCTCCTCTGCAGCCTGCGACTGGCTGGCTACGCCGGCGACCGGCTGATCCTCCGCATGATAAAAACCTTCCGTACTGCACATAGAGCTGTCCTTCAGATACAATCCATAGGGTGTCATTTCCCCGGTGTCCGGGTTCTCCGCATAATACAGATACTGCCCGTACTCCGTCATCTGTTCCTCTGTCAGTACATTCCGCAGATCCTCAAATGCATGTTTCTCACATTCCAGCGCAAACAACGCCTCGTCGGACACAAAGACATCAATATCTCCTGTCAGGAACATCGCCGCCAACACCTGCAGACCCGAAGAACTGGTTTGTCCGCCTCCGTCCAGGCTGACTTTTACCGTGGAGTCCAAGCTGATCAGGGTACTCTCATCATATCCGTATTCTTCTAAGAAACGGTCAAAATAATCGCTCTGATCCACCGTATATGTCTCACAGTTTACAAACTGGATATTGGCTATATATTCCTTTGTATATTCCCTGTGTACGGAAACGCCCACCCAGACGGCAAAGACCGCCAGTCCTGCCGCAAGCGCCACATACCACTTGTAGTAGTACCAGAACCAGACGATTTTCTCTTTTTTGGTCATACCTTCCGTTATCTTTTCTTTTTCCACCGGTCTTTCTTACCACCATTCCCATCAGACTTTCCGGGAGCGGACGTATAATCGTCGTGCCACTCCATATTCCGCTCATCTTCGCTGCGCTTGTCTTCCTCGCTCATATAACGCCGGAATACTTTCTCCATGAGGAAACTCATCATCAGGACGCTCGTCGCCGGCATGATAAATACCGTGACGTGTACCAGCCAGATTATGACGATAGAAAATACCCCGATTGCAGCCACCGCGATCGTAACCGGGAAATGCATCACCGCAAGAATGAGCGCATTCTTCATCGCCTGTTTTAACGTATTCGTAAAACGGGCGATATACGCATATACCCAAACGGCATAAATGCACAGGATCCCAATTACCACATAGAAAAATATTTTCGCATAGCCGTTTATTTTTCCCAGCTCGCCCAGCGTATTGATGATGGAGATATCCGTCAGCAAAACTGCCGTGACTGCAATAAAAATCAAGGTGATCAGGGTCGACTGTTTGAAATTTTCCTTAAAGCTCTGCCAGAAACAACTCCAGGAATTATCCCTGCTGTTTTTAATATTCTTCTGCACCGTATAGTACAGCGCGACCGTCGACGCCCCCGCCGTAAATACCGGAATACAAAAAAGAATCCACAGAAGACTCGCCAATATCATATTTGCAATCTTATATAATCCCTGGACAAACGGACTGTTAAAGCTCAGAAAGTTCATATCATTACCCCTTTATTCTTCGACATATTCTGTGACAGGCCCATCCTCTGACATATTCTTTAACAGACATATCCCTGCGGATTATTCTCCGATCAGCCTCTTAAGCATCTCGTGATGCCGGCGGACCTGTTCTACTTCATCAATCATACCATCTTCGCCCGCATCCTGGCAATACCTTTGTCCCTCAAATTCGGAATCAATGTATCCGTCAAAACCGCATTCTTTCAGATACTGTATCGGTTTTGCATACTCAATGGATTTATCCTCATATTGGCCCGGGTGTCCCTCGATCTCTGTCATGTGATAGAATTTTCCGTGGATACTCACAATATAAGGTACGATATCTTTGATATCCTCCGGTCTTGCGGAAGATTCTTTCAATGCGAGGCTGCTGATTGTCATCGTATTCAGCTTATGTCCCGGATATTTTTCATTTAAGAGGGCAAAAATTTCATCCGATTCCGCGCCCTCCTTATTTTTTTCCAGGATAAAATCGATCATATCCGGGTTCATGATCCGCTTGTAATATGCAATCGCCAGATCGGTCGGCGAATGCTGGAAAATTCCGAAATCCGGTACCAGGCCGACATGTTTTGTTTTTGTCCGCTCAACCAGCTCGATGATCTGGTCTGCCATGCGCGGGTCCATAATTTCGCCCTCGCTGAAATGTTTTAAGCCCGGCTTGATTGGCAGCGGGGCATGAATCTCTTTCCCGATGCGCACATCATATTTCTCGGCAGTCGGAATCGCCGCTTCAATGACGTCGATTGGCACCAGGCACAGGCAGCGCACGTTCCTGAAGCCCATCCTCGCGGCGATTTTTATATCGTTCTTTAATCTTTCCGCCGCTTCCGCATGGGTCATGACATGGTCGCGGAACTGATGTACGTCCATATAAATATCCATCGTCACCGCGTTCATGCCATAGCGCGCCATATAATTGTTCCAGTCAAAGATAAACTGTTCTGACGGGAAAGGATAACCGTGGATCACCGCCTCGTCGATAATCTCAATGCCATCCGTATGGAGATTGTCGTGTACTTCACGAATCTGATCCTTCCAGGTCATTCTCCGGAAGAACTGCTCCTGCTGATAACTGTAAAGTGATACGCCTCTTTTAATAGCCATCTTCCGTCCCTCCTATTCCTGTAATTCCAATTCAAAAGTACAAACGACATCCGTCTTGCCGGATGCCCCCACGCCGGGTACGGGCGGGTTCTTCACCCACTCCTCATCCCAGGGCATATAACCATACTGTGCCAATACGGACTGCTGCAGTCCGATCACGTGTTTGCCGGGCGCCAGACCGCCCTCCTTTTCCACATAGACTACACCGGCGTCATCATAATCCCAATGCTCCCATACGCAGGTTTTGATTTCCTCAAAATCCCTCGGCGCTTTGCCGTTGATTTCAAATTTCTGCAATTTTTTCGGATATTCCACGCCGTCGCAGGTAATGTAATATCCATTGTGCAGGGACAGGAAACATCCCCGGTAGTCCGCGATGCGGACCGCAAATTTAAACCCGGTTACCCTGCCGTCCTCCACAACATTGCGAAGGCTGTCTTTTTCGATTAAATATTGATCAAACATGCTTTTCTTCCTCCATAACTGCGGATGTCTGCCTATATCACGAAATTTCTCATATACTTTTTCGAAAGCTTCAGGGAATCCAGTACCTTCTCCTGGCTGCCCTCGAAATATTTATCCTCCACTTCAATACAGGTGCAGCCGTCATAGCCGATGTCAGTCAGGGCGGATACATATTTACCCCAGTCTACATCGCCGTAACCCGGAAGCTTCGGCGACATAAAATCAAGCGGATATCCCATAATGCCGACCTCCTGCAGTTTATCGGGATAAATCTTGATATCCTTATAATGAACATGGAAAATTTTATCCTTAAATTCATAGATCGGTTTGATATAATCGATCATCTGCCATACAAAGTGGGACGGATCGTAGTTAATTCCCAGGTTGTCGCTCGGAAGAATCTCAAACACCTTGCGCCAGTTTGCCGGAGTTGTCATCAGATTCTGTCCGCCCGGCCACTGGTCCGTGCCAAAGAGCATCGGGCAGTTCTCAATCGCTACTTTTACCCCCTGCTCCTCTGCAAGCCTGATGATCGGAGGCCATACCTCTTTCACGATTTCCAGATTTTCCTCAACGGTTTTTGCCTGGTCGCGTCCGATAAACGTAGTGACCATATTGATTCCAAGCTTTGCGCTTGCCTTAATTAACGCCATCAGATGTTCGACAGTGGCCGCCCGTTTTTCCAAATCCGCATCCAGCGTATTCGGATAAAATGCCAGGGAAGAAATCTCCACTCCCTTTTCGGCTGCATAGTCCAGAATATGCTTTGCATATGCGTCATCCTCTAAAACACGCTCCGCGTCAATATGGCTGACTCCGGCATATCTTCTCTCTGCCTTTCCCTGTGGCCAGCACGCTGCCTCCACACATTCAAATCCGAGTTCGCACGCGATATCCATCATTTCTTCATAGCTGCTCTGATCCAGAATCGCGCTTACAAATCCTAATTTCATATTTACCTCCTGCTGCAATATATCTGTAGTTTTTACCCCTTGTATGCGGCAAAGGCCGCCCCCGAAATGGAACAGCCTTTCCGTCAAACATTATCTTATTCGTTTAAGTAAATTTCCTTACCCTGTTTGTCAGACTCGTAGATTGCTTCCAGAATCTGTGTAACAACGAATGCCTGCTCCGGTTTTACCAATGGCTCTGTGTCATTAATAATTGCTTCCATCCACTGTCTGTTCTCAGCAACCCCTTCTGCGCTTCCGCCGCCGCCAAAGTAAGCGACCTGGCCTACCGGGGAGATTGTCTCCTGCATAAGCTGTCCGTTGCGTCCGCGGTTGTAAATCAGTTCATTTTCGGAATAGCTCATACCGGAATGGATTTCCGCGCCCGCCAGCGTGCCGCAGAGCGTTGTGGAAGCCTCTCTGGAATCCAGCATATTCAGCGCCCATGACGCCTCCAGGCTGATGGTTGCGCCGTCTTCCATCTTGATAAAGCCCATTGCGGAATCCTCTACCTCGTATGTCTCCGGATCCCACGGTCCAAACAGGTTGCCTTCTACCGCTTCCGGCATATGTCCCAGCTTATAATATACGGAACCGGTAACGCTGACCGGTTTATAGTTATTCATGCACCACAGTGTGATATCCAGCGCATGTGTTCCGATATCGATCAACGGACCGCCGCCCTGCAGCGCCTTGTTCGGGAACACGCCCCATGTCGGAACCGCCCTGCGGCGTACCGCGTGCGCTTTCCCGTAATAAATCTCTCCCAGATCCCCTTTTTCGCAGGCTGCGTGAAGATTTAATACTTCCTCGCGGAAACGGTTCTGATATCCGATTGTAAATTTCTTGCCGGATTTCTTCCATGCGTCGATCATCTTCTGTGCATCCGCCGTATTGTGGGCCATCGGTTTCTCGCACAGCACATGTTTTCCGGCTTCAAAAGCCGCCACTGTGATCGGGCAGTGCGCTACGTTTGGCGTAAGTACGTGTACAACGTCGATATCCGGGTTTGCCACCAGCTCTTTGTAATCTGTATATACCTTTGCATCCGGCGTACCGAATTCTTCTTTTGCCTTGATCGCCCTCTCCTCGATGATATCGCAAAATGCAATAATATCGCAGAGATCCTCATTCGCTTTCATCGATGGAAAATGTTTGTTGTTTGCGATACCGCCGCATCCGACGATACCAATCTGAACTTTTCCGTTTTTCATTTCCTTTCCTCCATTCACTGAAAATATTAATTATTTTTCAACCGGCATAAGTACGTCCCAGTGCTCCGCCAGCTTTCCATCCTGCATCCGGTAGATATCTACCACGCGGGCTTTTGTATTTCCTTCCGGGTCGACGTTTTTTAAGTATACCGCCACCTTATCCTCCTCCTCGATCATCATCCTGATCTCAAGGCGGAAAGTCGGTTCTGCCTCAAACTTTGCGGCAAAGCCTTCCATCAGCGCCGCTCTTCCCTGTCCTACGCCCGGATTATGCTGAATATAATCTTCCCTGACATATTTTTCGGCGGCGGATATATCATGGGCGTTAAAGAACTCATCATACATCGCCTGCACTACTTCTTTATTTGTCATTCCTCATTCCCCTTTACATTACTCTTTCACACCGCCGAGCGCAATACCTGCGACAAATGCTTTCTGGAAGAACGGGTACAAAACCATAACCGGGATAACGCCGATCACCGCCATAGCCATCCGGATCGAGTTGCTTGGCAGCTTCGAAACCGCGGCGGCGACATTTCCGGTATTTACCGTGGCCAGCGCCTGGATATTATCGATAATACTCTTCAACAGCTGCTGCAGCGAGTACAGGTTTTTATCCGAGATAAAATACAGTCCGTTCTGCCAGTCGTTCCAGTATCCCAGGCCTACCAGAAGTCCTACTGTCGCAAGAATCGGCAGGGACAGCGGAAGTATGATTTTGAAATAAATATACCACTCGCCCGCGCCGTCAATCTTTGCCGCCTCGATCAGCGCCGGATGGATATTCGTCGAAAAATTGTTCTTATAAAGAATAATGTAAAAACTGTTGAACAGAAGCGTCGGGAATATCAGCGCAAAAATCGTATTCTTTACATGGAAAGTCTGCGTCCACATGATGTAGGACGGAACCAGACCGCCGTTAAACAGCGATGTAAAAAATACCAGGAAAGTAAGCACCTTCGCGCGGCTGTAATCCCGTCTTGACAATGCATATCCGAGCATCGGTCCTGCCAGCAGGGAAAGAATCGTACCGATCACTGTGATAATGATCGTAATCCCGTATGAGTGAAATACTTCCGAGCCGTTTGTCAGGAACAGATATTTATATGCATAGCCGGAAAACACTTTCGGCCAGAAATTGTATCCGAACTTCATCAGCGTCGAATCATCTGTCAGTGATGACGCCACCAGCAGCACAAAGGGCAGGATCGCACATGCGGTCATGATGATCAGGATCACATGCAGGATAACCTGAAACCTCTTATCACTGGCGCCCCTCACGCTGGAATCAACATTAATATTTTTATTTTCTTCTCTTGCAGTTTTCTTACTCATAATGTCAATCCCCCTTCCTAAAACATTGCGTTTTCCCTATCTACTTTCCGGATGATCATATTCACGGCGAATACGATTGCAAATCCGACAATCGCCTGATAGGTACTTGCCGCCGAAGCGGTGGAAATATTGTTATTTACCAGCAGCGCACGGTATACATAGGTATCTACCGTATTTGTCACATTGTACAGCGCGCCCGCATCCAGAGGCACCTGGTAGAACAGTCCGAAATCTGAATAGAAGATACGTCCTACCTGAAGGATAAACAATGTAATGATCGTCGGCTTCAGCTGCGGAATCGTGATCTTGATGATCTGCTGCCACTTGGTAGCGCCGTCCACACGTCCCGCCTCATAGAGCGACCTGTCGATCCCTACGATAGACGACATGAAAACAATCGCGTTGTAGCCGAGCTGTTTCCATATGTAAACCAGGATAATGATAAACGGCCAGAATTTCGGCGTGGCGTAAAAGTTGATGTCCCCGCCCATCAGTTTTGTGAGCAGACCGCTTTCATTGCTCAGGAAACCATACACAATATAGGATACGATAACCATGGAGATCAGCTGCGGGAGCAAAATCATCGTCTGATAGAACTTCTGGGCAATCTTGCTGAACAGTTCAGCCAGACAGATCCCGGCGATACATCCGGTCAGCAGGCCCAATACGATAAACGCCACATTATACAGCAATGTATTTCTCGTAATGATAAAAGCATCCGAGGAAGCGAACAGATATTTAAAGTTGGTCATGCCGACCCAGTCGCTGTTCCAGAGACCTTTTGAGTAGTCAACTTTTTTAAATGCGATGTAAATGCCGAACATCGGAATGTAATTGTTGATCAGCAGATACAGCATACCCGGCATACACATAAAGTCCAATGCCGTAAGAATTTTATATTGTCTTAACTCCCATAATCCAATGATTAAAATCAGAATAAACGCAACGAGCGCAAGTACCGCACCATAGGAGGAACCCACACTTTTTGCATCCGGAATCACCTTTGACATGCCTGTCGCCATCTTGAAACAGGCCATAACGCCCGCCACTGAGGCAATCGTCAATATTTCGAGACTCAACGCCGGTTTCTTTACGGCATAAACGGACGTCAAAATAATGAGAACGGCGGCAATCACAAGGACAAGCGGGAACGGTGAGATCGGAACAGTAACCGTTCCCCCGCAGATTGTCGCTTTTGTCAAAAGGCCGAAGCCTTTCATCGCATAAGTCTTGGAGTGATACTTATAGGTCGCGTATGGCAGCATCAGCGTAACCAGCGCCAGAACCGCCAGTACCAACGGTATGATTTTAATCTTCAGGGATGCCAGTTTCGGCATGTTTTTTTCTTTCATTTATAATCTCCTCACAGAAAAACCCTTAGTATAAATCTCCAGTTTCCGCCTTTTTTATGGCGAAGCCATTCTTTCAGGGAAGATTGCAGGCAATTTTCCCTGTATAGAAAACGTATCCGGTCCGGAATGGCTGCCAGACCGGATACAGTTTTATCAATTCCAAATATGTCTGTCTGACAGATTTTTTTACTGTTCTGCCAGCCATGCGTCGAGCTGTTCCTGATAGTATTCAAGAATTGTCGGCATACCGGAGCTTTCAAGCTCGGAAAGCATCGTATCCAGTGTAGACGGATCGGTAGTCCCGCTCTCCAGACCTGCCTCGTATTTGTTCAATACGTTGGAAACTGCCGTAAGTTCATTTGCAATCGGGTCTGTGTTTACGGTACATCCATAGTAATCAGAGATTTCCGCTGCTTCCATGCTCGCCATCGCTACGTCCCTGAAATCGCTTCCGGTTCCCTGTCCCGGATAAGCAAGGAACTGATTGCCGAAGAAGAAATCGGAACACTGGTAGGAAAGATCCTCTCTCAGAACCGCTTCACCGTCCACAACGTCATAATCCCTGCCCTCGATACCATATACGAACAGGTTCTCAATCTCAGCATTTGTATACATCAGGTTCATAAACGCTACTGCCGCTTCCGGATGCTCGGATGTCGTCGGAACGCACCATGCCCACTGGTTGCCCACGGAAGTCTGGATCGGAATCTCATGGATTTCCACCGCGATTACCGGATAGCCTGTCGTTGAACTCTTCGCGCTCTCAACGCCGATTTCAGACGTCACGACATAGGAGAATGTAACGCCGTTCATCATCAGTGTGTCGCCTGTATCGGAAGATGTAGCCGCATCCTTGTAGATAAGCCCTTCCTCATACCATTCATGGGCGCGCTCGATGGTAGCTTTGTAATCTTCCGTCGCAAAATAGTTCTGGACCGTGCCTGTCTCGTCTACACAGATAATCTTGTTTGTATCGGACAAAGCATCAAAACCGTAATCGCCTGCGAAGTCGTCAGCAGCGATATCGGAATACATACCGGTAAATACAGTTCCCTGCGCATCCTGGTTGGAAAGAACCGCGTTTGTCTGCATTTCTTCCGGAAGGGAATCCTGCGCGTCTTTTACCTGCTCAAGAATCGCTTTGTAGTCAGACCAGCTGTCGATCGCTTTTGCCTCTTCTGTCAGCCCCAGCTCATCCAGGATATCCTGTCTCATGATAATATAGTAGCTGGAATTGTAAATACGGTAACACGGAACGCCGTAGATCGCGCCGTCAACCGTCGTAGCGTCCAAATACTCGCTCATCATTTCCGTCATCTCCGGAGCATAATAATCGAGATACTCCGTGATATCTGTCAGCTGATTCTGCGACTGCATGGTGCTGAAAGATACAACCGGAATTGCTGTCGCCATGACAAGGTCAAAGGACTCGCCGCCGGAAAGCATCAGACCGATCTGCTCCATGTATGTAGCCACATCCATCGGCGTATAATTTACATGTACGTTGATCTGTTCTTCCGAAATCGCGTTGATCGCATCCATAACCTCTGTAAGGCCGCCGTCCCCGAAGAAACTTAAGCCATACATATCGATCGTCTCCGTCTCCTCAAATCCGGTAAATGCGGCTTCCTCTTCCTCGCCGCCCGCGCTCACAGCGCCGCCTGCGGCGCCGCTTTCTTCCTCTGTCGCAGCCCCGCCGCAGCCTGCAAGCAAAGCCGCTGACATAGCGCCAACCAAAAGAATACTGCATAATTTTTTCAGTTTCATGTCTTTCTCCTCCTCGTTTTTATGGGTAGTGTCAAAAACTACCTGTTTATAGAATGTAGCTACATTATAGGTAAATTTGAACAGGTTATCTTTATTTTTTATAATCAGTTTCGTCATTCTGACGTGATTTTTTGACACTTTTCCGTCAATTATTTACAGCAAAACATTTTATCTTAATTTTTCGATTAACAAATTAAGATTTTTATGATAGACTTTGATTATAACAACCTTATTCTTCCGCAGTCAATATGGAAAGGATGGCAGATATATGGATATAATAACTACAAAAGCAAATTTTTCTTCATCTTTTTTGTTCAATGTAGACCATAACGGAACGTTTTATAATGAAAGCATCTCCTTTTTATGTGTTATCCAGGGAAACGTCCGCATAGAATACGGGGACTTCTCCGGCGAGTTCAAAACCGGCGATGTATTCCTGATGAAGAAATTCGGGAAATGCCGGTTGGAATGTACGGAAAAGGTATTATGTCTGGCAGTCTTTTTTGATTATATGTTTTTCACCGGCGAGTTTGCCGATGATTTCGAGCTTCTGGAATGCAATTCCGCCCTTCATCCGGACGCCTGCATCGGGGAAATTTTTTCCGCGCTTGTCAGGCTCGCCGTCACACATACGATGGATCCGGAAACAAACCGTTTCCTTATCTGCCACCAGATTTATCAGGTATTTCATCTGTTAAAGGCAAACTGTCTGACCGGCAAAGAGGCGGCATACGGCTTCGGAAAGATGAGCCGGAAACAGGCTGCAAAGCTGAAACAGTTCGTTTCCTGGATGAAAGCAAACTATATGTCCCCGATCACATTGTCGGACGCGGCGGATTATATGAATTATACTCCCCAATATCTTTCCAATTTTATAAAAAAGCAGCTCGGCGAAACGTTCAATACCTATTTGAGCCGGCTGCGTCTGGACGCGGCCTGTAATTACCTGAAATTCCGGGATCTGCCCGCAGAACAGGTCGGTTTTCTGTGCGGTTTCGCGAATACATCCTCATTCCGGAAAACATTTCAGGACAGATATCTGACTGCTCCGGAACAATACCGCGCCCACTATCGGGACCGTTCCAAAAACAGCCTGACCGGGATCGATTCTTTCACCGATCTGTCCTACGTCCGGGACTGTCTGGTCAACAGTATCCGGATTGGAAACAGCGCTTCTCCTACTGCGATTGAAAATCCGGAATGTCTGGATGTAACCTGCGACGTGAATAACGCCGCGCCTCTTCGCGCCACATGGCAGGAATTGATCAATCTTGGCACCGCCCGGAACTTTGAGCTGCCCACTTTCCGGGCACATCTGAGCATGATGCAGAAAGAACTTCACTTCCGCTATGGCAGAGTATCCAATATCGTGTCCATGGTCTATACTTACTATAAGAACGGCAGAAACTATGTATTTAACTTTTCAAGAGTGTTCGATATCATCGACTTTATCCTCGGTCTTGGATTAAAGCCGTTATTTGACCTCGGCGACAAATCCCCTGATATTTACCTGCCAAACGGGAAAATCACAATGGGAGACCCCGCCGTTTTGGACCGCGTATACAATGAAATGATTCCCGAATTGCTGAGGGCCTGCGTCAATCACTATGGGTACGAAGAAGTTTCCTCCTGGAAGTTTGAGCTGTGGATGCGCTACAGCAGCTACGACCTGAGCGAAGTGGAAGCTCCGGCCGTCTATTTCCACCGTTTCCGGAGAGTGTATACTGCCGTAAAGAGTATCGTGCCGGAAGCGCTGGTGGGCGCGCCCGGATACAACACTTTCACTCCGCTTGAGCATCTGGATCATATTCTGCGCTATATGTATGCCCAGGGGACGCGCCCGGACTTTATCACGGTCTATATTTACTCGTTTAAGACGCCCCCCATCCTGACCGGCTGTCATGACACGCCGATCCTGTTGGATGAGGATCCGGACTTTTTTTCCAGCAGGATTTCCAGAATCCGGGAAATCCTGAACCGGAACCATATGAACAGCATACCGCTCTATGTCACGGAATACAGCACTTACATTTCCTTTGGAAACCGCTTCAACGATTCCATGTATCAGGCTTCCTTTATCCTGAAGCAATGCCTGGATAACTGGAATAAAGTAGACGCCATGGGATATTTTCTTGTCACAGATTACGCGAACGAGTATCCCGGCAATAACGAATTCCTGTTTGGGGGAAACGGGATCATCAGCCGGATGGGAATTAAAAAACCCGGATATCACGCGTTTGCATTTTTATCCATGTTGGGCAATAACCTGATTGCCCAGGGAAAACATTATATCGTCACCAGTTCAGATAACGACAGATATCAGATCATCATTTATAATTACGCGCACTTTATCCCGCATTTCTGCCGCTATCCGGAGCAATACGATATTGAAAACTATCCGGAAACCGCCATGGAAAATGTGCGCCCGTTCCTGCTGGATCTCTATCTGACAGGATTGTCTGCGGGAAATTACAAAATAATCCGTTATCTGGCAAACCCGGAACACGGCTCGATCTTCCATGAGTGGCGCAAGCTGGACCGCTCCCTTGTTTTAAATGAACCGGAGCTCAATCATCTGAGAAACTCCTGTCTGCCCGCCATGGCCATCACTTTGCAGCAGATCCGGGATACGATGCACATACACGAAAAAATAAACAGAAACGAAATCTGCTTTATTTCCATTGAAAAAATTTATTAAAGGGGAAATCACTATGTTTGTTACAAGCAGGGTTGCAGAAACCTTTGAAGCCAATCTTTTTTCCGTCAATACAACCGAAACCTTTTCTTCGGAAAATTATGTATTTCTGCTGGTACAGCGCGGATCTTTTCAGATACTCGAGGGAGACAGAAAATACGTTCTCGCAAAAAATGACGTGATTCTGCTGCATCCGGGCGTGGAATATATTTTTCAGTATCTGTCACAAAATCAGATATTTATGTTCAGCTGCAAAAATACGTTTTTTGACAATTATCTTCCCTATGGATACCGGCTCGAGTGCAATTCCTCGCTGGGTAAAAAGAACGATTTCGTTTCACTGTACGGCGTCCTGGAACAGCTTGGCATCCTCTATGCGGATGAAGACAGCTATTTTGCGTTTGTATCCAACCTGTACCGGCTTCTGGATATTTTATTCCCGGATTTCCTCGTCCCTGTAAAGGCGGAAGAGGAAAATGAAGCTGTCCGTTATTCCCAAAAACGGGTAGAAACTATCCGGCAGTACATCAACCAGCATTACCATCTGCCCATTTTTCTGCAGACGCTTGCCGACGAAATGTTCCTCTCCCCGCAATATCTGTCAAAATTTATCCGGCAGCATATGGGGATTACGTTTAACAAATACCTGAACCAGGTACGCCTGGAACACGCATATGACGAGCTGATGAACACAGAGCGCTCCATTGCGGAAATCGCTTTTAACAACGGTTTCTCGAATGCCTCCGCATTCAACAAGCTGTTCCGGGACGTCTATGGGATATCGCCCACAGCGTACCGCAGGGAACATGCATCCCTGCCGGATACCGCGCACAGGGAATCCCTTTTCTTTGAAGCCGGCGGCGGTACCGCGGGCAGCGCGCCTGAAACCCTGACGGTTTCCTACGCAGATTCCGTCAGCTATTATCCAAGCTGGAGGGATACCATTAACATTGGCATCCTTTCCAACGCCCTGTCCGCCTCCTTTCACGACGCCATAACTTCGTCGCAGAAGGCATTGCGGTTTAAATATGTGCGGTTCAACAATATCTTCGATGATAATATTATAGAATATATCCCTGCGTCAGACGATTTCAACTTTACAAACCTTGATATGATCTTTGACTTTTTTAAACTTTCAGGGCTCACGCCCTTTATCGAGATTTGCTATAAACCGCCCAAAAACAGCCTGACGTCCGACTCTTTCCGCGACGCCGCGGATCTGTTTGCCCCGGAAAAACCGCTGGAAAAAGTTTTAAAAATTCTGGACGCCACACTGCGCCACTGCATCTACCGCTATGGGTACAAAGAGGTGTCGAAATGGCGTTTTGAAGTCTGGGCCAAACATGACGAGCTGCTGAATTATCTGGAAACTCCGCAGGAATACTGGGACAAATATACCGCCCTGAGAAAAGTGATCAAAACCCTGCTCCCGGAATGTCCGGTAGGAGGACCAGGATACAATACCTCCGGCAGCATCCATAACTTCCAGTCCCTGATGCAGGAAATGAAGAACCGGCAGGTTTGTCCCGACTTTTTCTCCATTTACATTTACTGCTACGCCCCGGGGAAATACGCCATTAAGAATATTCCTCATTATTCCGATACGTTTTTATCGTTATCCACAAACCCGGATTATCCGGAAAAAACCTTTGACGCTTATCAAAAGGAAATTTCAGGTTATATCACGGAACATATACCCCTTTATATCACGGAATTTAATTCCGGATTATATGGTTCAAACTATGTGTCCTCCTCTGCGTTTCAGGCCGCTTTCATATGCAAACACTCCCTCGACCTGTTTCTGAAAACTCCCTGCGTCGCGTACTGGTACTTTGCCGACATCGCCTTTGACATGATGTCAGATCCCCAGAATTACGCGACAGGCATGGGGCTGATCGAACAGCACGGCATCCCAAATTCCGGCTTTTTTGCCTATGCGCTGATGGCAAAACTGAAATCCAGGCTCGCCGCATCCGGCAAAAAATATATTGCCGCCACCAACGGGAGAAATAAGTATCAGTTCCTGATCTGCCACTATGTACACTACAATAACAATTACTGTTTTACGTACAACAATTTTCTTCCCATCGGCAATACTTATGATGTGTTCGAGGATACCGAAACCAAACATACCCTCGTTTTCCTTAAGGATCTGCCCGTCGGAAGATATAAGTGCATGATGTATATTCTGAACCGCTCCTACGGAAGCATCCTGGACAAGTTTATCCATATCCTGAATTATGGAAAGACTTCTCCTGATGAGCTTACCTATATGATCATGAATATGCAGCCGGAAGAAATCGAATATTATAAAAAGGAAGCGATCCCGCGTATTGAAATCAGCTATCTGAATAACACGGCCGGAACGCTCTCTTTTGAACTGGATATGGAACCCCACGAAGTCATTTTGATCAACCTGGAACAAAAATCGTAACCCGCCGGAACTGACGCCGCCTGTTCTGTATTCGGACAGTACAGGCGGTTTTATTACAGAAACCTGCCGGGTTTCTGCAGCGCCGCCTTCTGTCAGTCCCGTCCTGCCAGATGATAAATGGCAGCCGCCCGCAAATCAATATCAAACAGTCCTTTGCAGGCGGAACTCAGCTTTTCATAATCCGCTTCGGCGTTTTCGATCACAGGAATCCGGCTTTTTTTCTTCAGCCCGTCCACCCACTCCCGCGCGCTGTCACGGCATCCCGTCAGGCATACATAGGGCGCGGAGTCATACATCCGGCTCATCGCGATATCGGATTTTCCAATGCCCAGCAGCAGATGAAAAAGGAAACGTCTGACGTCCTCCGCCGTATGCTCTTTCGTCACGCACGCCTCCACAAACGGCCTGCATTGGTCATAAAACCTGATCTGCTCCAGCATGTGCGCAGTCAGCGTAGCGCTTCCTCCATAAATCCGGCTCATCTTTTCGCCGGTCAGAAGCATCTGGTATTTCATCAGCCGAAAGAAACTGTCCATTTTTGCATCAAACCGCTCCTGCTCCGGTATCTGCCGGGGAAAGTAACCGCAGGAAAGCCAGCGGGGCTTCATATTGCTGTACATCCTCTTGAGCGACTTCAGATATTCAAACGCCGTATAGTTGACCGGTTCCTTTAAAAGGCTCTCCGTTCCGGGGAAAGCTTTCCCGATTGCTTTTGCCTGGGCGTCGTAAAAGGAATCTCCCCGTCTGCGGTATTGCTTCAACGTATCCTGAAAGCTTTTAGGCTCGGAAAAGAGGAAAAAGGTAACTTTTTCTATCAGCTCATCTTCAGCCGCGGAAATCGGAATCCAGATCTCATCAATACTTTTCAGCTTATCGAGGATGGCAATACCGCCCGGCGCATAGGTATCCAGGCTGGTGAGGGCTGTATATACCGGCCGTTCCAACACCACGTCCACGCCGGCATCCAGCGCTTTCTGTGCCCGCAGCCTGCCGGACTCTTTTGCCGGAAAGCCTGCCTGCAGAAAGTCTCCGCTCATGACAGCCGCCAGGATATCCGCCCCGGATTGTTCTTTGATTTCCTTTATCTGCGCGCTCCGCGCAGAATCCATATTT
>CAZGMH010000024.1:0-18152 GCA_964526765.1 uncultured Eubacterium sp. | reverse complement strand
ACCACCCCGAACCTCCAAATCATTCTGTCAAATAAAGCAGGGATGCCCATATTTTATTCCTGTGTCCGGCATCGCCGCTCCAACCTTTTCTTCCTGTGTATGCCAGATTTTGGATGTTGTTTTTATTATAACCTATTCGAATACAAACAACAAGTTATAATTCATGTAAAACTTTAGTTGCATAATCAGTTATTTGGATTTACATATCGGCAGCACAAGTTCTGTATCATATTTTCCGCCTGAAAGAAAATGATATCTTCCCCGATTCAATGTCGTAACCTGTATCATGTTTTTGGGACGATCCTGCACAAAATCGTATCCGGTGATTTCCAGACGCAGGGTTTCTCCCTTTTTGAAAATCATTCCGGTAGGCCAAATCTGAATATCCAGAACAACTTCTTCCCCATTCTGCAATTTTTGAATATTGGTATGCTTCTGGTACGGTTCAAGAATTGTACTTTTCTCCAAATCCAGTTCTCTGTGGGAAGCTCGAAGCCTTCCCTCCGGTCCGTAATATCCCTCCCAGCCATTATCACAGAGAATTGCTTTACCATTTGTATCCACCTTATAAAACCGGCAAAATACATCCATATCGTCTGTATCCATGGCGGACAGCCACAGGCGGAGTTTTGAAGGACCTGCAATTTCCACATCCTCGTCAAAAGTCAAATCCACATAGACAGAATGCTCTTTCTCATAATCATACGTCAATGTGCTTTCCACATCCACAGCCTCTTTTTGCATTGTTTTATTTCCAAAATCAATCGCATAAACTGTCGGGACCATGTCAGCAGGCGGATAAGCTGTCTCCGGCCGGTTCTCAATATTTTTCCCGCCCGGATTGAACAGGCTTAAACGTACCGGAGGAGTCTCTTTCCAGTCATTTTCAATTCCCTTTAAGTAATAATCAAAAAATTTCTTCAGATCATTCTGGTAATAATCGCTGTACAGGTCAATCCACTCCGTCGTCACATGCGTGCGGTACCATTTTTCCTTTGATGCAAGATTATTATAATGTCTTGGCGTCCCTCTTGTGTGATACCAGGATGTATAGGATCCAACAATAAATGCCGGGATCTCTATATTTTCCGCATGGATAATTTTATCTTCCCAGTATTCGTTCATCAGCGGATATTTCTGAATCATTGCACCGATATCTTCAATCTGATTTCTGCCATGCGTGCGGAAACCGATGGAAAAAGATTCTCCGGTCAGCCCGACGCCTCCGCGAACATATTCATCCCGGTAAAGATCTTCCTCTGCCTCAAACGGTGCGATACATGTCAGATGCGGCGGCTTATGGGAAGCAAAAAACAACTGAACCATCGCATACCAGGAACTCCCTGCCATCGCCACTTTCCCGGTACACCAGTCCTCTTTTGCGATTTGTTCGATAAAATCACAGCCGTTTTCACAATCCTCAGAGCCAAAGAGCAGCATGTTTCCCTCAGAATAGTTCGCTCCCGGAGGATCTGCGTTGACAACAGCATATCCATACTGTACCCACTGCGCCGGATCCAGGGACTCCCATGCCTGCAGACCGGACAGTCGGTCTTTGGATATCATTGTACACATACCGCCCTTTCCATCCGGCATTTTAATAGTCTCGATCTTATTGTTGGTATCTCTTTTTCCGGCATATCCCCAACAGATAATAGCCGGAACTTTTTCTTCCGTATTCGGTCTGTAAATATCCGCATAAATCGTTAATTTCTTCTTTCCAATGACAAATTCCCTGTCACTGTCACATAAAATCTCACATGGCAGAGGACGCCTGCCCTCCTGTGTTACATATCCTTTCGGATACACGATACGCTCCTGCATCAGCCCGGGCCAATTGCAGCCAGGTTCATCCAAAGGAGGCATTTGTTTAAAAATCAATTCCATATTCTCGTTCATTGTTGCTTCTCCTTGTTTTCAAAAAGATGGCATGACACCTTATGATTTTCTCCTACATAAATTACAGCCGGATCCTTCTGACGGCATATGTCTGCAGCAAATTTGCATCTGTTGGCAAATCTGCATCCCGGCTGCGGATCGATGGGCGACGTTACCTCGCCCTGGATAATTTCCGCCTCATGCTCACGGGCAGAAATATCAGGAACAGGAATTGCGCTGAGCAGCGCTTTCGTATACGGATGCATCGGATGCTCAAACAATTCGTCCACCGGGGCATATTCCACCATCGTTCCCATGTACAAAACCATGATTTTATCAGAAATGTGCTTTACAACAGATAAATCATGGGTGATAAACATGTAGGTCAGCCCCAGTTTGTCTTTTAAATCACACATCAAGTTCAATACCTGTGCCTGAATAGATACATCCAAAGCCGAAACCGGCTCGTCACACACGATAAATTTCGGATTCAGTGCCAGCGCCCTCGCAATCCCGACACGCTGACGGCGTCCGCCATCCAGTTCATGCGGATAGGCTGTTACATAACGTCTGTCCAGTCCTACCAGATCCATCAGTTCCAATACATGTTTCTGCCTCTCAGCCTTTGATCTATAAATTTTGTGAATCAGCAAAGGTTCCTCTATACAGGAAAAAATTGTCATTTTCGGATTAAGGCAGGAGAACGGATCCTGAAAAATGATCTGCATCTCTCTGCGCAGATGCTTCATTTCCAATCCTTTCAGTCCCACGATGTTCTTTCCCTGATAGAGAACTTCCCCGCCTGTTGCGTGCAGCAATCCCAAAACAGTTCTTCCCAGCGTGGATTTTCCACAGCCGGATTCCCCTACCACGCCGAGCGTTTCTCCCTTCTTTAGTTCAAAAGATATATCATCCACCGCATGAAGTTTTCCCGCCGGAACGGAAAAATATTGTTTCAGGTTTTTACACTCAATCAATGTATTAGTCATCAGCGTCCTCCTTCCCTGCGGCAAAATGGCATTTTATTATATGCTGTCCATCATATCTCACCGGTACCTCTCCTGATTTACAGATTTCCTGGCATTCCGTACACCGGGGATGGAACTTGCATCCCGCCGGAAGCTCCGTCGGGTGAGGCGTCAATCCCGGTATCGGATTCAAACGCTTTGCTTTCACATGAATATCAGGTATGGAACGGAACAATCCCTTTGTATAAGGATGATGCTCTTTTTTTCTGTCAAAAATTTCATACACAGAACCATATTCCACAATTTCTCCGGCATACATAACGGCGACATTGTCACAAAATGAAGCCACAATACCAAAATCATGGGTAATAAGCAATACCGCTGATTCCCTTTCCTTCTGCAGTTCTTTCATCATGCGGATGACCTGGGCCTGAATTGTCACATCCAATGCCGTTGTAGGCTCATCCGCAATCAGCAGTTCCGGTTCACATGCCAACGCAATTGCGATCATAATACGCTGCTTCATGCCGCCGGAAAACTGATGCGGATATTCCTTTTTTCTGGAAGCGGGTATCCCTACCGTTTCAAACATCTCATCCACATTCGTTTCTATTTCTTCTTTCGTCATGTCAGGATTATGGATTTTAATTACGTCCGCCACCTGTTCTCCAACGGAAAACACCGGATTTAAGCTTGTCATAGGATCCTGGAAAATCATTGATATTTCCTTTCCCCGGATATCCCTGATCTCTTTCTCGGACACTTTATTAATTTCCCTGCCTTTAAACAGAATATCACCGGTTACGTTTGCTCCATATTTCGGAAGAAGACGCAGGATAGACAGGGCTGTCGTCGTTTTTCCGGCGCCTGTCTCCCCAACAAGTCCCAGGACTTCTCCTTTATTCATTTTTAAATTGATGCCGTTTACTGCTTTTACAGTTGTCTTGTCGACGTCATAACTGACAAACAGATTTTTGATTTCCAGTAATTCTTTACTCATTTTGCCCTTTTCCTCCTTGACATCCTTCTTTTAAGTTTCGGGTCAAAGGCATCTCTCAGGCAATCGCCAAAGGTACTGATGGCCAGAGCAGTCACCACAATAAATATACCCGGAATGACCGCAAGCCACGGGCATACCTGCATATATTCGACACCCTCGGATAATATGATACCCCATTCAGGAGTCGGGCTTTTTACGCCAAGACCAATAAAGCTCAATGTCGCGCCGACCGTAATACAAACCGAACAGCACTGTGTAAACTGGAGAATCACAATACTAAGCACATTCGGAAGATAATGCTTAAAAATAATCCTTCCTACACCGGAACCCTGCGCCACAGCAGCCTCTACATAGTCAATTCCACTGACAGTTATGGCAGAACTCCGGACCATCCGGATATGCAAGGGCATTGTACTGGCTATCAGCGCCACAATCAACTGCCACATGCCGGAGCCGATCCCCGCACAGATTGCAAGAGCCAGGACCAATCCGGGAATAGAGGAAATAATTTCCACAATTCTCATGACAACCATATCTACTTTGCCGCCAAAATATGCACAGGCACATCCCAGAACAGTTCCCAGCAGTACGCCGATGACGGATGCGGTAAAACTCATAAACAGATCCACCCTTGTTCCATATACAATTCTCGCAAACATATCCCTGCCATACTGGTCGCACCCAAAAATATGCCCGGCACAGGGCGCCAGATATTTCGTTGCTCCGGATTGTGAGATAGCGTCACTGTACGGTACAATCAGGTTTGCAAAAACAGCAATGCATATAATGAATAATATTACTGCAAAAGAAATGGCTCCTGCCGGTCTGCGGATCAGCCTGCCCCAGCTTTCACGCATCGGAGATTTGTATTTCATCTGCTTTTCAGATTTTTCATTTGTCATATCAACTTCTCCTTTCTCACTTTGCTGGCTAGCTGGTCTTTTTTATCATTGTACTCTTTGTCCTGGGATCGACTACCGCAAACAGGATATCCACAACCAACATCACAACAACATACACTGCCGAAAGGATGGCGGCGCCTGCAAGGATCACATTCGTATCTTTTACGCTGATTGCACTTATCATCAAACTTCCCAGCCCGGAAAACGAGAAGCATGACTCCACCACCGTTGCGCTGCCCAGCAGCATGGCGAACCGCTGCCCGGTTGACGTGATAATCGGCAGCAACGCATTTCGGAAAGCATCTTTTAAGATTACCTGAGATTCCTTTGCGCCTTTGCTCCTCGCCGTCCTTACATAATCCTGATTGATGCAGTCAAGCATACAGCTTCGCGTCTGCCGCACATATCCGCCCAAATCCGGCAGCGCCAGCGTTATGATTGGCAAAATCCAATATTTCGGTCCGCCGCTGCCAAATGAGGGCAGAATCCGCAGTTTATACGCAAAAATCAATACAAGCATCAACGCCAGCCAGAAATTTGGAATCGCGGAAAAGAATTTTGCCACCATATTCAATATCGAATCTTTTGGCTTATATTGGTTGACGGCACAGACTATACCCATTGGAATTCCGATTACCACAATGACTGCAGTAGCCAGAAACGCAAGGAGCAAACTCTTCCCGACCCTGGATTTAATTGCATCCGCAACGGGAATCCTCTGGGAGTAGGACATTCCGAAATCCCCGGTACACGCATTTTTCAGCCATGTAACATATTGTATTACCAGAGGCTTATCCAATCCCAATTCATGATGCATCTCCTCAAGATCTTCCTGCGTATATGTATCCGGAAGCATCAAAACAGCAGGATCGTCGTCAGTCAGACTGATCAGGAAAAAAATGACTGCCGTTGTCGCTATTATCAGAAACGGAATCAGTATAATTCTCTTAATGACATATTTTAACACTTTCCCTTCTCCTTTCGTTATACCGTTTTGCGGCTGTCAACTGACAGCCGCAAAACAAATCCGATTTCAGAAATCATATTACTCTGTCCAATATAACTCCCATACCTCGCACATGTATAAGAAATCGGAAAGATGCATTCCTGCTAACTTCGAATTATAGACAATCCATTCTGAACTGCTTTCATTAGTACTCCATACATAGTTTTCTGCAAGAAGATCGTCAATCTGCTGCAGCACCGGAACCTGATCCTCAATTGTCAGGCATTGATTTGCCTCAGCCAGAAGATCCTGCACCTGCTGATGCAGTTCCGGATCTGTCTCATCGATAAACAACGTTCTGTAAACTCCATCTTCACTGTACATATTATTGTAAGCTGCATATGGGTCAATATCCGTTACAAGACCGAACCAGCTAATCACATCCCAGTCACCGGTACTTACCGTCTGGATAAAGGTACCGACATCATACATCTCAAAATTTAAAGTAATACCGTACTCGGCAAGCTGAGCCTGAAGAGCAGGCATATATTCTGCGCTCAAACCGCTCGAATAACTGTTAATTACCAACGACTCCGGATCCACGCCGGCTTCCTCAAGCATCTGAAGTCCTTTTTCCGGATCATATACATTGACAAAATCATAATCCTGATAAGTAATCGTGCTTGTACTAAATGGTCCGTTGATTACCTCCCCCTGTCCGTCAAATGCAACCTCCAGCAGATCTTCTGAATTAATCAAAAGGCCGATTGCCTGTCTGACATTCGGATCGTCAAACGGCTCTCTGTTACAGTTAAAATATAACGGATTCAAAGCTCCTGTTTTCTGATAAGCGGTCAGGCTTCCGTCTGCCGTCAGATTCTGGACATTCATGTAGCTGCCGGATTCAATCCAGTCAACCTCACCTGTCTGGATGGCTGTTAAGGCCGTACTGTCATCTGTAATGATTTTAGCCGTAACTGTCTCAATGTGAGGCATACGATCCGCATCCCAGTAATATGGATTTGCCTTGAAAACAAACTGGGAATCCGCCTCATAGCTCTCCAGATAATACGGACCGGAACCTACCGCCGCATCGTTGCTGTCGCTGCCATACTGTTCAACCATAGCCGGATCCACAATACCCGTACAGCTATTTGCAAACTGTATCATAAAATCGGCATACGGCGCTGAAAAGGTCACGGTGATTTCATAATCCCCTGTCGCCTCAATCGACTCAATATTTGTAAAATACTGTGCATACCCCTCTTTTGTATATTCGAGGGATTTTACAACAGACTCCGCCGTCATCTGGTTCCCTTTGGAACCATCCTTATTACAGAAATAAATATCGTCATGTATCTGGATCACATACTGCATTCCATCCTCGGATACCTCCCATGTATCCGCAATCAGGCCGCTGATCTCACCGTCTACAGACTGAAATAACGTATCATACATCATCATATAAATGGTAGAGTTTGATGAATTCGACCAGGGCAGATGCGTCTGCTTATCAGAATCCCATGCCACGGTAAGCGTCGAACCTTCTACAATACCTTCAGGTTCTTCTCCGGTACTTACAGCCGCTTCAGCGTTGCTTTCTGTTCCGCTTTCTGTACCTGCGCTGACCTGGTCAGACGACGCATTGTCAGAACTTCCACATGCCGCAAGCCCCATAACCATACCCACAACAAGCATTGCACTTAAAATTTTCTTTGCTTTCATGATTTTTCTCTCCTTTTCTTAGTTTTTTTATTTATTTACAACATTTACCGGGGTTCCATTTAAAAACTGTGCCACATTATCAACCACAATATCCATCAGGCGTTGTCTGGACTCTTTCGGCGCCCATGCAATATGCGGGGTGATGAGACAATTTTTGCAGGACAATAAAGGATTTGATCCCTGGATTGGCTCTGTCGATACCACATCCACCGCTGCAAAAGCCACTTTTCCACAATCCAAAGCCGCTTTCAGGTCATCTTCCTGAATCAAAGGTCCTCTGGAAGTATTGATAATGATTACGCCGTCTTTCATCTTTGCAATTGACTCCTGATTAATCATTTCCCTGGTCTCGGGGAAAAGAGGACAATGCAGGGAAATGATATCTGACTGCGTCAGCACCTCATCCAGACTTACAATCTCATCCGCTTCCACCGCATTATCATATGCAATCACATTCATGCCGAATCCTTTCGCGATACGTGCCGTAGTCCGGCCAATCCTGCCATATCCGATAATTCCCATTGTCTTTCCGGCAAGTTCAATCAGTGGATAGTTCCAGAAACACCAGTCAATGTTATTTTCCCAGTCCCCATTATGTACGCAAATGGAATGTTCCCCTACGTGATGGCACACTTCCAGCAGCAACGCAAATACATACTGTGCCACCGCCGCCGTACCGTAAGTAGGCACATTGCTGACCAAAATCCCCTTTTCCTTTGCCGCTTCCACATCAACCACATTATATCCGGTTGCCAGCACGGCAATGAATTTTACATTCTTACATATCTCCAGAGTTTCTCTGGATATCGGAGTCTTATTGGTTAATACAATCTCAGCGTCCGCAATCCGGCTTGCGATTTTTTCTCCCGGCGTCCTGTCATATACGGTAAGTTCCCCAAGCGCTTCCAGCGCTCCCCATGACAAATCACCCGGATTTTCAGTATACCCATCTAATACGACTATTTTCACAATATCCCTCCTGTTATACCAAAGCCCACGCACGGTTCAGAAAACGTTTTGCGTTGGCAATCACCATCTCCGGATCCTCATCCCCCCAGGGTTTCACCTCAAAAGATAAAATTTTCGGTTCTTCCGGGGTCAGATATCCAATCTTTATCAATTTTCGGATAAAGTACGCAAGATCCTCCACGCTTACCGTATCGTTCGGGAACCAGAATCTCGGATGCTGATCGCCATACGCCGGAGCGCCTTCTGTCAAAACTGAATTAGCCATATGCGCATGTTTAATATACGGAATAATTGGATCAATATTTTCATCCACCGAACTGTGAAGCTGCGTAATGTGCGACAAATCAACCATCAGACCAAAATTGTCAAACTCCGCCGTCATCTCTTCCGCAAACCGTTTTGCCAGATCCGCCGGACCAATGAGAGAACATTTTTCGATGTCATAATCAAATATCTCCAGATTGACTGCCAGATCCCCTTTGTCCTTTGCATACCGGCAAATCTCCCTGGATGATTTCACAAGCTGCCGATAACTCTGCTCCTTTGTGGCTTCCTCATAAGTACCTGCCAGATAGCCAATTCCTGCGGCTCCAATCTCGTAAGCCTCGTCGATGCACGCTTTCATCTTATCGACTGCTTTCTGCCTTTCGGCTTCATCAAGATGGTTGATGTTCAGTTTATTTCTCATCAACTGCGGCTGCGCTCCATAGACATAGGCGGCGCCGCTCTCTCTCAGAAGCTTTGCTGCTTTACCGCGCTCTGCGGGGTCTTTGATGTGAGTTACCTCAATGGCATCAAAATAATCGTCTTTTAGAATATCCTTAATCGTGCTGACGATTTCTCCCTCCCCGCTCTGTGCAAAAGGATAGGCCATAAAGTGTATCATGCCTACTTTCATATACTTCTGCAACGGTTCATTCATATTCCTTTTCCTCCTCTTCTTCCATTTTTACTATAACTTTCATTACAGTTGCCGTGTTGTCGTCAATATATTGAAACGCTTCCCTGATTTTGGTAATCGGAAATATCCTGCTGATAATATCATCCGTCTGGATCTTGCCCGCCGACAAAAATGCGATGGCATCCGAAAAATCCTCTTTGACATACATCATGTGGCCAATCAATGAAATTTCCTGACGCTGAAGAATCGGAAGTTCCAACTGCATCTCCTGCTTGTAATTGCCTGTGACGATAATTTTTGAACTCGGTCTTGCCGCTGCAAGAATGGATTCGAAAGAACTTCTGGATGCTGCGCAGTCGATAATAATATCCGCTTTACGAACTCCAAAGTGTTCTATAATTGTGTCCTTTAAGGAAATATCTTTTGTGTTTACCGCCAGATCCAGTCCGCATCTTCTCGCTGTCTCAAGCTTATCTTCACTGATATCAGTAATCATAACCTGTCCTGCACCGAGCGCTTTTGCCGCCTGTGCGGTCAGGTTTCCTATTGTGCCCGCGCCGACTACGGCAATGTTCGCTCCTTTATAGTCCTCTGCACGCTTTACCGAGCCTACTCCCACAGCGAGAGGTTCCACCAGCGCTGCCAGTTCCGCTTTCAAATCCTGCGGACATTTGTGAACATTCCACGGATCTACGATATAGTAATTGCACGCCATGCCGTTTTTGTGGACTCCCATAACTTTCAGGTTTTCGCATACATTGAACCGTCCAATCTGACATGGATAGCATTTATGGCACACACACTGGGGTTGTACTGTCACACGCTCGCCAACCTGAAACCCGGTCACATTTTTTCCTGTTTCCGCCACCACGCCGCCGATCTCATGTCCGATCACAACCGGAAATGTCATATATTTGTGCAGTCCGTGATACATCTGCACGTCAGAGCCGCAGATACCAAAAGCCTCGATCCTGATTTTTATCTTATCGTCCGGAAGAAATGGTTCTTCCACCTCCTCCAGATTTATCTCAAAAGGTTTTATTAAATTTGCCTGTATCATTTTCTGCCACGCTTTCTCCCTATGGCTTTCCGGACGGCTTCTTCTATTGCATCCGCATCGAGATGATATTTTTCCAGCAAATCAGCGTAGGCGCCGCACTCCGCAAAGCAATCCTGTACTCCTACGCTTTCACACACTGCCGGAATCCCCTCCCGGGCAATCACTTCAGCGACAGCGCTTCCAAGTCCGCCGTAAATGCTGTGTTCCTCCGCCGTCACGACCGCCTCTGTTTTTTCTGCCAGTTCTCTGACAAGTTCCCGGTCTATCGGTTTCACGGAATACATGTCCGCAACGCTTACATAAATCCCCTGCAGGGCAAGTTTTTTTGCCGCTTCCAAGGCGAATCCAACCATCAGTCCGCAGGCAAAGACGACTGCATCACCGCCTTCCAGAAGGACTCTGCCTTTTCCGATTTCAAAAGTTTCATCCTCTTTATAAACATCCGGCATCTCATCCCTGGACAACCGGATATACATCGGTCCTTCTTTCTCAACCGCCATTCGGACCAGCTGCTCCGTCTGGCTGGCATCGCAAGGGCAAAGCACTTTCATATTCGGCAGCGAGCGCATAATCGCCATATCTTCAATTGAATGATGCGTCGGCCCGTCATAGGAATCGGACAGCCCGCCGTAAGCTCCCATAAGTTTTACGTCCAGATTATTGTACGCAATCATTTCACGGGCAGCGAGCAAACCATTTGTCACAATAAAAACAGCAAATGTATTCACAAACGGAATCATTCCCGCTGTGGCAAGTCCGGCTGCCATAGCCGTCATATTTGATTCCGCAATTCCCACATTCAGAAAACGTTCCGGTACTTCTTTTCCGAAAACCGCAGATTTTGTGGAGCCGGATACATCCGCATCCAGCACGATCACTCTGTCGTTGTCCTTTCCATATTTTAACATGGCTTCCCCATAGGCATCTCTGATTGCTTTTCCCATCAGACTGTCACCCCCAATTCAAGCATTGCCGCTTTGTATTCTTCATCACTGATTGCTTTTCCATGCCAGATATTCTTTCCCTCCATAAAGGAAACGCCTTTTCCCTTTACCGTTTCCGCTACAATTATTGTCGGCTTTTCGGATTCTTCTTTCGCCTGATAAATTGCTTCATAGAGCGCCTTTATGTCATGTCCGTCACAGAGTATGACGTTCCATCCGAACGCTTTCCACTTCGCGCCGATGTCACCCAAAGGCATAATCTCATCGCTTGTTCCGTCCAGCTGTACATGATTCCTGTCCAGTACTGCAATCAGGTTGGATGCTTTGAATTTCACGGCTGCCATGGCAGCCTCCCACACAGCGCCCTCGTTGACCTCACCATCACCCAAAACAACATACGTGTAAGCATCCATCTTTCTGAGTTTCTGTGCAATGGAAATTCCCAATCCCGCAGACAATCCGATTCCCAAAGGTCCTGTAGATATGTCTACACCGGGCGTATGGTTGGAGCAGGGATGCCCCTGCAGCCTTGTATTTATCTGACGCAGGGTTTTCATCTCCTCCACCGGAAAATATCCCTTATCTGCCAGCACCCGGTACAGCATCGGAGCCGCATGTCCTTTTCCCAGAACCACCCTGTCGCGATCCGGCTTACCCGGATTCTGTGGTTCTACATTTGCAATATCATAAATAACAGTGAGAATCTCGCATACGGAGAGCGAGCCTCCCGGATGTCCTGTCTGTACACTGTGAAGTGTTGTAAGCACATCCCGGCGAAATCTCAGACATTTTTCTTCCAGTTGTTTTATTTTTTCCTGACTGATTTCCATTTTTCGTGTACGCCTTTCGCTTTTTAAAGTTTTGTCCGCATATTGCCCGCAATTCATGTTCCCCTGGAAACATATGGTTTTTGCCCGTCAGGGCGCGTTCCCGTTATACCTTAAGCATCCGGAACATACGCCCGGCAGCATTCAGATATAACTGCTCAGCATGTTCCATCGCGTCTTCCAGCGTCATAATGCCGTTTACCGTGGTCATGACAGACGTAATTCCACAATCATATACCTTTTCGGCGCCGTCTCCCAGGCTTCCCGTTATCGCGATCACAGGGATATTATGCTTTTTCCCATACCGGCCGATTCCCCAAAGCGCTTTTCCAAAGGCTGACTGCCAGTCCACGCGCCCTTCCCCGGTGATAATGTAATCCGCATCCCGGATGAGGTCTTCGAAATGGATCAGTTCCAGCACCGTCTCGATTCCGGAGCGGCATTCTGCTTTCAGGAACGCCATACAGGCAGCCCCCAGACCTCCGGCCGCCCCCGCGCCCGAAAGCGTATCACAGTCAATTCCAAACTGCTTTTTGATGACAGCCGCATAATTTTTCATTCCTTTTTCCAATTCCTCGAGAATTTCATCATCCGCGCCTTTTTGCTTTCCAAACGTATAAGTCGCGCCCTCCGGGCCGGTGAGCGGATTGGTCACGTCGCAGATAACGGTAAATTTTGTATCCCTGACGGCAGGATGGATGTCCGAGCAGTCAATTTCCGCCACATGGATCAAATCCGAGCCTGTGCCGGAAAGTTCTTTTCCATATTGGTCAAGAAATTTTACGCCCAAAGCCCTCAGCGCCCCCATTCCGCCGTCGTTAGTGGCACTTCCGCCGACTGCGATCGTGATGTCCCGGAATCCCTGTTCCAGAGCGTCTTTCAGAAGCTGCCCGGTTCCAAAAGTCGTAGTAAACAGCGGATTTCTGCTGTCTGGCGAAATCAATGTGATCCCGGAAGCCGCCGCCATCTCGATAACCGCCTTTTTCCCCGGCAGTTCCCCATAGGACGCTTCTATTTCTTCCCCCAGCGGATCTGACACGCGCGCCATCCGCATGTGTCCATCGGCTGTCCTGACGATCGTCTCCGCCGTTCCCTCGCCCCCGTCCGCGATGCCGACGGAAACGGTCTCGCAGTCCGGAAAGATACTTTTTGCTGTCCGGTCCAGAAGCTCTGCAATCTGCAAAGATGACAGGGAACCCTTAAAGGAATCCGATGCAAATACAAATTTCATAATTGTTTATCCCCGTTTTGTATCGCTGGTGATGGTATCGCTGCCCACCACTTTTTCATAATATTTTGCAATTGCGCTGTGATCTTCCTGACCGCAGCCGTCCATATGCAGGATCTGCAGCATTTCCATTACCTCAGCGGTCAGCGGGAGATATGCCCCCACGCTGTGGGCGGTATCGAGCGCATTATTTAAATCTTTGATATGTAAATCGATTTTAAATCCCGGTTTGAAATTTCTGTCTAAAATCATCGGTATTTTGGCATTCATGACAGTGGAACCTGCCAGTCCGCCCCGGATCGCCTGAAATACGTTCTCCGGATCCACACCCGCTTTTTTTGCCAGCAGGAATGCCTCGGAAACTGCCGCAATGTTGACAGCCACAATGACCTGATTCGCCAGCTTGGTCGTATTTCCCGCTCCAATGCCGCCGCAGTAAACGGCGCTGTCTCCCATCACCATCAAAATGTCGTATACCTGCTCGAATACTTCTTTCTCCCCGCCGACCATAATGGAAAGGGAGCCGTCGATTGCTTTCGGTTCTCCTCCGCTGACCGGGGCGTCGATCATTTTTACGCCCTTTTCCGCGCACGCTTTTTCCACTTCCTGGGAAGCAAGAGGCGCAATAGAACTCATATCTATTAAAATGGTGTTCTCCTTTGCCCCCTCCAGTACGCCTCTTTTCCCCAGCACAACTTCTTTCACATGAGGAGAGTTTGGGAGCATGGTAATGATAATATCGCTCTGGGCAGCGACCTCTTTTGATGATGAAGCTTTTTTTGCTCCCGCCGCCGCCACTTCTTCCACATTTTCCTGGACCACATCATATACGATCAGGGAATAACCCGCTTTTATCAGGTTTTTTGCCATAGGTTTTCCCATAATCCCAAGTCCGATAAATCCAATATTCATCACAGTATACCTCCTTCTATGCATTGAGTTTTTCAATAGCTTCTTTGATATGTTCCACAGTCAGCCCGTGATATTCCAGCACTTCATCATAATTGTGTCCGCTGCAGCCAAAGGTATCTTCAATCCCGACAAATTCAATCGGCTGGCAGTTTTTACATAATGCCTGCGCCACCGCGCTTCCAAGACCTCCGATTACAGAATGTTCCTCTGCTGTGACTACGCCTTTGAATCCCTTTGCCATCTCTGCGATCCGTTCATCATTTAAGGGCTTGATCGTGCTGACATTGACAACCCTGACAGATATTTTATCCTCCAGCGCTTCGGCTGCCCGGATTGCTTTCAAAACCATAATTCCGGTGGCAAAGACGACAATATCGCTTCCCTCCCGGATAATTGCAGGTACGCCGATTTCAAACCTCCCGTCCTCTGCCGTGACATTTTCATAATCATTCCGGTTCAGCCGGATGTAGCACGGACCGTCCATTTCCGCCATTGCGCGGACTGCGCGTACCGTCTCATTTGCATCCGCCGGACAAAGGACTGTCATATTCGGGATTGCCCTCATGATCGCAAGATCCTCCACGCATTGATGCGTGGAACCGTCTCCGAAATCCGACATGCCGGAAGAAGAACCGCAGATTTTGACATTCAATCTTCCAATAGAGATTGTCTGCCTGATCTGGTCATAAGCCCTGCCGCCGCTGAACACGGCGAACGAGTGGGTAAATGGGATTTTTCCTGTCTGTGCAAGCCCCGCCGCCACAGAAGTCATATTCGCTTCCGCAATTCCCATCTCAAAATACCGTTCGGGATATGCTTCCTGAAAAAGGCAGGACATGGTCGATTTCCCAAGATCCGCTTCCAGTGCCACAATATTTTTATTTTCAGCGCCGAGCTTTACCAGCGTCTCGCCATATGCTTTTCTCTGATTTGTATAAGCCATTTTCATCCCCCCTGCTATGCCAGCTCTTTCATTGCCTGTTCATACATCTCCGCCGTCAGGATCCCATTATGGAACGCCACATTATTCTCCGCAAAACTCAGGCCTTTTCCCTTGACGGTATTTGCCAGGATCAAAACCGGCTGCCCGCTTACTTCATCTGCCGCATCAAGAGCTGTAAGAATCTGCCCCATATCATGTCCGTCGATCTCGATCACTTTCCATCCAAACGCTTCCCACTTTGGAATAAGCGGATTCGTGTTGAAGCGTTCCTCGACAGGTCCTGTTGCCTGCAGGCGGTTTCGGTCAAGAATGGCCACAAGATTATCCGCTTTGTAAACGCCCGCCGCCATTGCCGCCTCCCAGATCTGACCCTCGGCAATCTCGCCGTCGCCCAGCAGCACATATACATTCGACGTGATTCCGTCCAGTTTTAATCCAAGCGCCATCCCAAGGCCGACGGATAATCCCTGTCCCAGGGAACCGGTTCCCGCTTCGATGCCCGGCGTCTTTCTGTAATCCGGATGCCCCTGCAGCATAGCGCCGATGCATTTCGTCCGTTTCAGTTCTTCCTTCGGGAAAAAGCCTGCTTCCGCCATTGCCGCATACTGCAAAATTGCCACATGCCCTTTGCTCAAAAGAAATCTGTCCCGGTCCGGAAGCTTTGTGTTTTTGGCGTCATAATGCATTTTGTAAAAATACAGCGCCGTTACAATATCCGCGCTCGAGAAAGACCCCCCGATGTGTCCTGCCACGCCTACTCCCACGCATTCCAAAACATTGCGCCTTATCTGTTTCGCCTGTTCTGTCAATTTTGTAATTAATTCTTCTGAATAAACCATATTTTCCTCCTGCCCCTTGAAATCAGTGTGACAACGTCCGTCCCGCGCCTCTAAAGCTTTTCCTGATTTCCAAAATTATCATGGAAAAAAGCTACCGCCTCTTTCGCATCCTTTTCAAAATTCTCTGAATATGCCTCACAGCTGACCCGTGCGTCATAACCGGCAGCACGGACCGCGTCAATAAAAGGCCGGTAATTTTCCTCTTTCATGCTTTTGGGATATACGCGCCCCTTTGGCCTGGCGAAATGAATATGCCGCAGGTAATCCGCCCCATATTGCGCCAGATGTTCCACCGTCTCGTTTTCTTCCGTCAGGTGGTAAAAATCGACCAGGACCTTTACCGCGTCCTCATCCACATCCTTTGCAAGCTGTACCCCTTCCTCGAATGTGTTGATCAGATTACATTCCTGCTTTCTCAAAGGTTCAATTACAATCGTAATCCCTTTTTTCTCTGCGACCCGGGCCGCCTGTTTCAAAAGTTCTGTAACCTGCTGATATCCTCTCTCTTTTGGAAATCCTTCCGGAACATTTTTTGCCGGTCCGCTTCCAAACACCACCCGCTTTGCCCCGAGATATTCCGCCCGCGAAAGAGCGGCCTTTACATAATGCATAACCTCCTGCATATTCACATTTTCCCCGGTCAGGCGTATTGTTTTTGGAAAAAAATTGTTGCAGGCTTCACAGGGAATCTTTGCTATTTCCAGAGATTTTTTCAATTCCTCTGTTTCTTCTTCTGAAAGATCCATCATTTCTGCAAGGGGGAGTTCCACATAGTCAAATCCCGCCTCTGCCGCAGCGCCGATCCATTCCTTTCCGGTTCCGTCCGTTTCCCGGGAAACCATATTTAAACAACATCCAAACTTCAAATTCATTCCTCCCCGTCCCATGCAGCCCTTTTGTTCCTTCGGCTGTCTTTTTCCCTTTTACGGCTCAATTATCACTTTCAGAAAATCATCCGGTCTTTCGTGCAAAGCCTTAAAAGCTTCCGGCGCTTCTTCAAGACCGACCTTCGCGGAAATAAGAAGCTGCCAGTTAAGCTTCCCTGTCCCGAGCAGTTCCACGACCTCTCCAAATTCTTCATGCGTATAATTAAAGGATCCTATCACAGTCCGGGCAGAGCAGACGATATCCTGCATATTGATCGTCATTTCTTTCTGGGACATTCCCACCCAGACCGCCTTTGCGCCGATTGCCAGGCATTTGATGGATTGATTTGCCGTCGCTTCCACTCCAACTGCCTCAAAAGAAACATCTATCATACTCCCGTCAGTAATCCCGCGGATCCGTTCCATATAGTCCTGTTTCGCCGGATTGACTGTCTCACAGGGGGCAAACTGTTTTGCTTTTGCCAGCCGGCTGTCGCTTAAGTCAGATACAATCACCTTTTTTGGATGATGCAGCATAACAATCTGCAGGATACATAATCCGATTGTCCCCGCGCCGACGATCAGGACGTTCTTTCCGGTAAGTTCCCCGGCTTTTTTTACGCTCCCATATGCAACTGCATATGGCTCTGATAATGCGCCCGCCTCATAGGTACTGCCGGCGGGAAGCGGATACAAAAGCTTCTCAGGAACAGACAGATACTCCGCCATCGCCCCGTTCTCCGTCAGAACGCCAAAGAATTTTTTATTTAAGCACATATTTGTCAGCCCTTTCCGGCAGTTGACGCATGTCCCGCAGAAATTGATCGGCTGGACAACCACGCCGTCCCCGGGCTGAAACCTGGCTGCCTGCGCCCCGTTTTCCACGACCTCCGCCGAAAATTCATGTCCCATGGTCATCGGCGGGATCCTCCGTCCTGTCAACCCCAGATATCCATGAACGTCGCTTCCGCAAATTCCGCACGCTTTCACTTTTAATAAAACTTCCTTTTCCCGTGGAACAGGTTTTGCTTCTTCCTGAACTTCCAGTTTTCCCGGAGCTAAGTATTTTAGTGCTTTCATATTCATCCTCGCTTCTTTTTGTCATATATTTAATGTCATATATTTATTGTTATTTGTCACCTGTCTAACAACCTATATGTTACATGTTATACCGTTTGACGGAAAAAATCAATATGGCAATTTTCACAATTATATATTTTTGTTTTTGTGCTTTTCCACCAATT
>CAZGMH010000023.1:16481-18405 GCA_964526765.1 uncultured Eubacterium sp. | reverse complement strand
CTGCTGCAAATAAATCGCCAACGATAGCTTCTCCGGTATCCAGAATAACAGAGATACATCCTCTTGAATGGCCCGGCGTATGGATGATTTTTCCCTTTATCCCCCATTCCGCAAGGTCATACTCATCTTCAATCACGATATCCGGCACAATCTTCGGCGCACCGCTGACCGGCGGGCCTTCTTTCGCCTGCTTTTCCAGCAGATCAGTTCCAAACTGGGTACGCCCGGCAATATCCACGTCCGGCATTTCCCCGTTTATGAGAAAATGCGCCGCCTCTTTATGGCAGAGTACCGGAGCGCCCGTTACCGCTTTCAATGCAGGCAGATTCATAAAGTGATCCACATGTCCGTGCGTCAGAATGATCAGTTTTATATCGTCCGGAGCAATACCTGCGTTTTTACACTGGGTTCTGACCGCATCCTCTCCGATATCCGCGCCGCTGTCAACAGCAACTGCCCCTTTATCCCCTATGATATAATAGGCATTCGACATTCCTGCCTGAAAAGGAATTACTTTCTGCATAACCATCCCTCCTATATACAGCATTCTACATGTTATACAATTTTGCCTGCCGCCTGACTCTTCCAATGGGCGGCAATGTTAAAACGCAACCGCTGCCACTGCCAGGCAGATAAGCGTATAAATCAACGGTATCAGAATATTTGAAACAATCAAATGCTTATATGCCTGTTTATGGTTATATCCGAATAAAGTCAGCGCCAGCACGATAGATCCGCTGTGCGGCATAGAATCGAATACGCTGGAAGTAATTGTTGCAAGTCTGTGTACAATTGCCGCCGTCGCGCCGTTCTCGACCAACGCACTGCCGATTGATGCGGAAAATGCGGCAACGCCTCCGTTACAGTCAGCGCACAGGGCCGCCAGAATAAATACGGCGATAACCGTCAGCACATATGGGCTCATATCAGACTGAAGCAGGCTTCCTACAACTGATGTATAAAGCGTTGTGTTTGCGATAACGGCTGCAAAACCAATCACGACAATCGCGCCAACGATATTCCCCTGAATTGCAAATACATTATCCCTGATTGCCCCAAATATACTTTCATGGATATATTTTTTGTTCATTAATATCATCAGGACAATAGAGACAACCGTCGATACAAAGCAGGCCATCAAAGAACTGCAGTTGAACCCAAGGATCAGCACCGCGCATCCGCCCAGCAATACGATAACCGGAATGATAGAGCAAAGGAAACTCGGCATATCGTTTTCTTCCCGGACTTTGCCTCCCATCATAGCGCTTCCCTCGACTGCATCATAGCCGATTCCTTTTTTGCGCGCGTCATTGATCAGATGCATCAGGTAAACGCTTAAAAGCACAAATCCGATTGCACATGCCAATATACCTAATCCCGGCGCAGCATAAACATTTGTTCCCAGGAATCCAGCCGGAAGTACATTTGCCATTCCCAGGCTGCCCGGGAATGAGGTCAGTGAAAATGCTGTGGAACCTGCGACTGCCGTCATGGCGATATAACGCGGCAGATTCGCTTTCTTTAACATGCCAAAACATAACGGCGGCATCAGAGCCAGCGGCGGAGCGCCCGTCAATCCAAACAGGCAGGACACAATCAGGATGGAAAAAATAAAATTCTTTTCCCCCATCACCCGTACAAGCGTCGTTCCCATACGGTCCGCCGCCCCGCAGACAGCAAGCACGCCTCCAAATGCGCAGCCGCAGGAAAACAGCAGGAAAAATGAACCGAACATCTCTCCCATTCCTGTCAGGAACGTCCCGAACATATTCGCGGAAAAACCGTCAATCGCAATCAATGAAACAATTGCCGTTGCGATCAGCCCGCTGATAATCGGACCCAGTCCTTTTACTGTCAGGAACACAAAGACAAAAATCGCAAAAATAATAACTACCAGTTGCAATGCTACCATAACTTCTCCTCC
>CAZGMH010000023.1:0-16381 GCA_964526765.1 uncultured Eubacterium sp. | reverse complement strand
TAGTAGGTATAATTTTTCCGGCTTTTACCTCATCATATGAGGAAGCCACAGAGATATCTGAGGTACATACATGATAACCACTGTCACAATAAAAGTAACAATTACATACGGCCAGATGCCTTTCATCAGCTTTGACAGCGGTACTTCCGGTATCCTCGCCGCTATGACAAAGAGGCAGATACCAACCGGAGGCGTGATGGAGCCGAGCGCCACGCACATGGTCGACAGAATACCAAACCACACAAGGTCAAATCCCAGAGCCGCCACAACCGGGGCAAACAGCGGAATTGTCAGCATCATGATAACCGGCGTATCGATAAAACAGCCAAGTATGATATAAATAACGACGATAACCCAGATTACCACATAAGGTCCGCAGTTTAAACCGGAAATCAGGGCTGCCAGTTTTGCCGGCATCTGCGTCAGACCCAAAAAAGAATTAAAAAGCTGAATGCCGACAAACATAAAGAACAAGCCTGCCGCCATAACGCCGGACTCTGCCAGCGTATGCATCAGTTCCTTAACGTTGGCCCGTTTCTTTGCCAGCACAATAATCAGGCATACGACCACACTGACGCCAGCCGCCTCATTTACAGTTGTGATGCCGCCCCAAATACATACCATGACAAATATAACCAGCGCAAGGATCGGCCATGCCCCTGCAAGAGACTGCAGTTTTTCTTTCATGGAACACTTCTCTGCCCTCGGCGCCAGTTCCGGATGTCTTTTCGCCCGAAAGAACGTGTACACGCACAAAGCCAGACAAAGCAGGATACCCGGTACCCACCCCGCCATAAACAGGGAACCGACGGACGTTCCGGATAAAATACCGTAAATGATGATTGGCGTGCTTGGCGGGATGAGAATCGCCAGGGGACCCGCCGCCGCAATAGAACACAATCCCATTTTATCCTCATATCCGTAACGCTTCATCTCCGGCCAGGCAATCTGGCTCATAACCATCGCGGTTGCCTGCCCGGAACCGCAGATGGCGCCAAAAATCGCGCTTGCCACCGTACTGGTGATGGCAAGACCTCCCGGCAGACGCCCGAAGTATTTTCGTGCTGCCGAATATGCATCCGTCGTCAGCGAACCCCTCACCGAAAAATCCCCCATCAGCATAAACAAAGGCAGTACCGATAAAGAATATGACATGGACGCTGTGACCGGTATTGTCTGCAAAAAAGTACATGCCCCGCCCAATCCGAGCATCAGGCTTACTCCGATAAATCCGGAAATAAAGAAAGAAAATACGAGGGGTATCCCTGCAAACATCAGTACCAGCATAATTACAAGACCTATAATCCCCGCTACCATTCCGCTCATTTACTCCACCCCGCTTTCCTTTTCTTCTTCCCCGGGCGCCGCCGCGCCGTTTTTAATCTGCTGTATCCCCCTTATAACTAATTCTGCGCAGATCAGGCAGAAACAGATTGTTGTAAACAGATAGAACGGTCCATAGGGGATCCTCAGCAATGTAGTGGACTGAATCATATCACCCATATATTTCCCTGTTGTAATCATTAACTGCCAGATGATAATCACGGACATTCCCGCACAAATCAGGTTTCCGATTCCCTCTACCTTTCCTCTTGCCATATTCGGCATTTTTTCCAAAAGTACCGGCACAGAGATAAGTTTTCCCATGTAAACGCCCATACCCAATCCTGCATATACGAATAAATTCATCAATAACTGTACAATTTCCATCGTTCCGGAAATCGGAGATTTGAAAATATACCTTGCAATGACATCCGCCGTACACAGCGCCGCCATTGCAAGAATCGCAAATCCGCTTACCCATTTCAGGGCTTTGCAGATTATGTTTATTCCTTTTATTATGCCATTTAATACCTTCATAATATTTCTCCTGTCAGAATTGCACCCAGCTTCCTGAGTGCAATTCTCCAAAACCTGTTTTCCCTGCTTTTACTCAGCCGGATTTGCAGCTATACTGTCATCTATTACTTTCATGATAGCCGCCCCGTCATATCCGTTCGCGTTTAAAGCTTCTTCCTGCGCTTTTTTCAGCTCTTCTGCCTGTGTCTCAAAAGCTTCCTTCATTGTTGCGTCTACTTCGTACAGCTCCACGCCGTTAGCCTGCATATCCGCCAATGCGCTGTCGCCAAGCTCCTGAACCATTCCCATGATCGTATCATGCTGCTCCTGCCCCGCCTGCGTGATCGCATTCTGGCAGTCCTCCGGCAAAGCCTCAAACTGAGCTTTATTTACAGCGCAGAAACATACGCCCCAGAAGAAATTTTCGTCCATCAGATAAGACGTCACATCATACCATGCATTTGTATCCATCATTACCGGTGAACTCATCGCCCCATCGATTACTCCTCTGTCCAGAGAAAGAAATACGTCTGCAAATCCCATGCTCACCACGGACGCCCCCATATTCTCAATCATGTTAATAGATGTTCCTGAAGTAGCACGGATCTGGAGGCCTTTCATATCTTCCGGCGTCGCAGGCTGTGCCTTTGCAAAAACAAGCATCTGCGGATCCGTTGCAGTAAACAGCAGCGGTACAATCTGATCGTCAAACTCTGTCAGATATCCGGCTTCATACAAATCGTAAACCGCCTGGTTCTGCTGTTCCATGCTTCCGAACAGATACGGAATCGTAAAGATGTCAGATACCGGGAAAGCTGTCGGCGTCTGCGCAGCAGAATTAAAATACATTCCTATCGTTCCGTTTTTCAGCATAGCTACCGCGTCGTCTGACGTGCCAAGGGAATCCAAAGCTACCGTCGTGATGCCCACCTGGCCGTTACTAAGTTCATACACACGTTCCGGGAATCCCGCCACATAGTTTTCATCCTGAACGGCAACCGCAAGCTGGAACTGGTACTGGGCGCCGGCAATATCTGCTTCTGTCACATCAGACGCAGCTATTCCGGAAGCCTCCTCCTGATTCTCTTCCTGTTCCTGCTCTGCCTCAGACACCTGATTGTCGTTGTTTCCCTGCTGCGTCGTCCCATCGTCTTTTGCGCCGCATGCTCCCAATGCAAGCGCCATAATACCTGCCATAATCAAGCTGATAATTTTCTTTTTCATAATTTCCTCCTGGTTTTTGTTTTTATTTATAGTTATACCGAACGGCTCACCAGTCTCACGGTCGCTTTGCCCGGCATATGTACAATGCCGTCCTGGTTTTCCGCCCATACTTTCAAGTCTACCAGATGCTCTCCGGCGTCATCAATATATTTCTTTTCCACGGTTCCCTTAATCCAGTTTAAATCTCCGACAATGTTAATTCTTCTGGACTGGCAGTACAGATATTTTAAGAAACCGTCGTCCCCCATCCAGTTGCATATCATATGACAGATATTTCCCTCTGTCTGCGCCGCAAAACTGATTGCATAGGGCATCCCCTGCAGACGCGCATGTACGTCGCTGATATGAATCAGAGAGGGCGGACAGGAACCGTTCGTTTCAGGATCGCGGAAAATCAAATGCGGATTCGCATCCAGCCACATATCCTTTATCTTATAGGCGCTGTAATAGCCGACTCCCCCGAAGAAAGCCAGGGAATCCTCCACTGTCGTCGGTCCTTTTGCCAATGGCGGAAGCTCGTCCCCCTCGTTTACATCCTCCCAGTAAAGAACCTCCCTGCCCCGCCGGAACTCATTTCTGTAATTTTCCCTTACGGCATCCAGTTCTTCCTCTGTAAATTTATGTCTTTTGATCTCATCATAAAATCCCTTTGGCGCTTCTCCTTTTTTCTCCGCGTCCGCCGGAACATATTTAAACACGCACAGGATATTTCCGCCGGACTCTGCCACCACTTCGTCCCTCTGATTATAATAAGTGCGCAGGCTCGTCAGCTTAAACATCCGCTTTTTCACCGCGTCGGGCTTCGTAATTTCGATACAGCCGGTAAACCTGTCCGTGATGCTGAATTTGTCCCCCACGCGGATCGGCTGATACCAGGTGACGCTGTTTCCCCCATTTAAAGGCACCATACCCGGAATGTCCGAAAACGGAATCGGCACGCCGCCGTAAGTCGGAGAAATGTAATCAAGGAAACGCGGCGGGGCAATAATCCCTCCCCATCTCGTCGTCCTTCCATACTCCTGGCTGCGCCACAATGGGTTTGTGTCGCCGGTTGCGTCCGCGTAATGGCGGATCAGGTCTTCTGTCACAAGCGTATTCATATATCCGGTCTCATCCACCACAAGTCCATCCTGTTTCGGCGGATAAAATCCTACGCCAAGCTTTGTTACCTCGCCGATTTTTTTGTTGTAGCTCTCCTGCCACTCCTCAATCGCCTGGTTCCACTGCTCCATGTTTTCAATTGTGCGCATGTAATCCCCCCTTTTCTCTGCTTTTGTTTTTATTGGAACGCCCCGTCTGAGGCGGCTTCCTGAATCTCTTTCTCAGACATTCCAAGCATTTCTTTTAAAATATAGTCGTTGTCCTGCCCGAGCGACGGCGCCGGGCGGAATTCATGCAGCCTGCGGTCATCCGTCTTTGGCACTGCCGCGGAAATTCTGAAATCCGGCTGCCGGATATCGGTAACCGGCAGATTATTCGGCCTCCAGAAATCTCTTGCATTCAGATGTTCGTCCGCAGCCGTGTCACATGCTTTCAGGACCGGGGCCGCCGACACGCCTGCATTCTGCAGCCGTTCCGCCAGTGTTTTGTTATTATGTACCGCCGTGACTTCGCTGATCATGGCGTCCAGCTCTTTTTCCGCCGCTTTCCTCTGCCCATATGTATCATAACAGGGATCCAGAAGTTTTGGCTGTTCTGTCCCCAGTTCTTCTGCGAATCTTTTCCATTCCTCATCCGAACCGCAGGAAATCGCGATCCAGTTGTCAAATCCCGCGCTGATATAAGCATTGTGAGGGCAGGCTTTCCCATAATACTGATGGTTGCCCGTCGGTCCCGTCTGGCTGTGGTTATACTGCCACTCCAGCATGGTCGCCCCTGTCACGCCCATCATGTTTTCAGCCTCCGACAGGTCGATAAACTGCCCTTTGCCGGATTTGTCCCGCTCTGCCAATGCCGCCAGAATACTGAACGCAACCATCGCGCCTCCGATATTATCGGCAGTGGATACGGCAACGCCAAATCCTTCCTCGCCGTCATAGCCGACAGTATAACTCAGGCCTGCGATACAGTTTAACGCGGCGGCAAAAATCATCGTATCCTTCTTAGGACCGTAATCCCCCAATCCGGAAGCGTTGATCGAAATAATTCCCGGATTGATCCGGCTCAAAGTCTCATAGTCGATTCCCATGCTGCGAAGAGCCCTCGGCGTTACATTGGAGACTACTACGTCCGCCTTTTCCACCAGTTTTCTGTACACTTCTTTCCCTTTTTCAGATTTCATGTTCAGCCGCAATCCCAGCTTATCCCTGTTGTTTTCCTGAAAAATGAATCCGCCCTCCGCAAACGCGTCCGTTACCCCGCTGCGGAGATGATCAAAACGGATATTGTCTTTTCTCTTTGCCGTCTCGATGCGGATCACTGTCGCGCCCAGATCGGCCAGCAGCCGGGTTCCGTGAGGCCCCGCGATCACCCAGGAATTATCGAGAATCAAAATATCTTCCAGGGGCAGATGTTTTTTCTTTTCTGTGCCCATATTTTCCTCCTCTTTCTCTATGCCTTTTCCATGACAGCCGATAAAATTTCTTCCGTGTCCGCGCCCAGCATCGGGGCCGGTTTATCGGTCAGGAATGGAGTCCGTCCCATTTTTGCGGGAGCTCCCGGATACTTCGCCGTTCCTGCCTGCGGATGTGTTATCTCCACAAAAAATCCTCTCTCGGCATAATGTTCGTCATTGCAGACCTCCTCGGGAGAATTCATCGGGACGATTGGGATGCGGCGCTTTAATCCCTCCAGATACAATTCGTTCTTTGTATAATGGCCGCACAGTTCATTTACCAGACCGATAATCTCATCCGCATGGGCGATCACATCCGGATTATCATTGTTCGGGATTTTATATTTTTCATCGTCAAACTGCCCGATATCCATGCCGATTTCCTTGCACCAGTCGCTTAACGGTTTCCACAATGCCATTCCCACGAGATACACTCCGCCGTCCTTACACTTAAACAATCCTGACGGCGGGAACGGACCGTTGCTTCCCGCTTTATGTCTGTCTGTCAGGTACGGGAATCTCTGCGGGTTCGCCATAGCCTCATTTTTCCAGAGGGCGGCAGTCTCGATTGCCGCTGCGTCGATATGGCATCCCTCCCCGGTCTTAGCCGCCTGGCGGAGTTTTGCCAGGATTGCCACCCCTGCATACAGGCCGGCGGCATTGTAGCAGATGTTCCTGCCAAGGGTCAGCGGTTCATTCAGCATCCCCGGCATCCCTGATTCATACATATTCCCTGCAATTGCAAACGGTATCATATCCGAAGACGCGTTCCATTTCGCATAAGGTCCGTCCTGCCCAAAAGCTGTGAGTGAACACATAATCAGTTTCGGGTTTTCCTTTTTTAATTCTTCATAAGAAATTCCGTATTCGTCCATTTTTCCCGGCGGCAGGGTCTCGATTACAACATCCGCCGTCTTTGCCAGGCTTCGGAACAGATTCTGCCCTTCCTCTTTTTCCAGGTCGAGTACGACGCTCTTTTTTCCCGTATTGTGATATAGCCAGAAAATGCTCCTTTCCTTATCTTCTTTCCCATCTGCAAAAGGCGGGGAAAGTCTCATCTCATCCCCGCCGGGCGGTTCTATCTTAATGACTTCCATTCCCACTTCCGCGAGAAGCTTCCCGCAATACATTCCCTTTTCGTCCGAGATTTCCAGCACACGGACGCCCTCATATATTCCTCTGCCCATACTTTCCCCCTTGATTTTTACACGGCTTATTTTATAGAAAACGACTTGATTTATGCCGTTTACTATATCATCCGGGCTTAAAGACCGCCCCACCCCAACGGGTAGTTCCATGCCGGCCGGGGCTGTCAGATAAACGCCCCGTCCTGCCGGGCGGTTTCAATCTCCTGCTCATTCATCCCGAGCATATTTTTTAAAATTCTCTCATTATCCTGCCCATGAGGCGGACCCGGCGAATATGAATTATCCCGTACAGACGCAAGATTAATAATCGGACCTGTAATATATATTTTCCGGGGAACAATTTCACTTTCTTCAAATGTAATCTCCCGGAAATAATTTCTGGCTTTCGCATGTTCATCCTCATACAAAAATTCCCGTGTGTTCTGCACCGGTCCTGCTGAAACGCCCGCATTCTGCAGCTTCACGCTGATTTCCCTGTGTCCGTATTTTTTCAGGCACTCCGACAAAAGCCCGTCGATCTGCGCTTCCAGCCTGACGCGGTCTGGCTGTCTGTCAAATTTTTCATCTGACAGCATCGGGCAGTCGTCTTCCATGGCTTTTGCAAGCCTTTTCCACTCCCCGTCCGACGCGGCGGATATCACGCACCAGGTGTCAGCCTCCCGGCATTCGTAACAGTTGTGCGGAACTATCTGATGCGCATAGTGATGGTTTCCAACCGGTCCTGCCTGCACATGATTCAGCTGCCAGTCCAGAAGCGCCGGTCCCATACCCTGCATACACGCTTCCGCCTGGCTCAGATCGATAAACTGTCCTTTCCCTGTCCTTTGACGGTAATATAACGCTCCCGCCACTGATACGGCAATGGATACGCCGCCCATATAATCGGCGAGAAGTCCCGGATAGCCAAACGGCTCCCTGCCCTGATAACCCATAAGGCTTATGATTCCGGTCAGGCTTGCCAGCACAGGCGCAAACGTCATATATCCTCCATAAGGGCCGTAATCCCCGAGCCCTGACGCATTGACTACGATGATATCTTTTCTGATTTTGCTTAACGTCTCAAAGTCGAGCCCCATTTTATGAAAACCATTTGGGGCAAAGTTACAGGAAACCACATCCGCTTTCTTTACCAGCTCATAAAATATTTCTTTTCCTTTTTTGCTTTTCATGTTCAAGGCAAAACCCGACTTATTCCTGCTGTTTTCCTGGAATCCCCATCCGCCTTCCTTCATGCAGTCCTTTACTCCATAGCGCATGGTATCTATCCGCATCGGGTCTATGCGGGTAGATGACTCGATACGGATCACCGTTGCGCCCAGTTCTTCCAGGATGCGGGAACCGTGCGGTCCCGCGACCACCCAGCCCATATCGAGTACCGTGATTCCCTCCAGGGGCTTACGGCATGTATCCGCTGCCGCATCTGCCGGAAACGGCGGCATTTGCTTTTCCGGCGAATTATCCTTTAAGCCTGACAGCGTTTCTATCGTATGTTCCCCAAGAAGCGGCGCGGGCGCGGCAATTCCCATCCCTGACTCCGAAAATCCAAATGCCGCGCCGGGATATTCCGCTTTTCCCAGAACCGGATGCGTCAGCTCTTTAAAAAAGTTCCGGGCGCGGTACTGCGGATTATCGAGAACCGTCCGCGCCGTCTCCGCAGCGCCTACCGGAACGCGCCTGCGCTGCCCTTCTTCCATCATTTCTTTTTTGTCATATAAAGCGGCAAGCTCCCCGATCAGGCGGTTGACCTCGTCTACTTCCTGCCATAAATACCGGTTAAATCCCTGATCCGGGATATATTTTGGGTCGTCCTTATCTCCGACATCGATTCCTTTATCTTTCATCCACTGGACTACCTGCGGCCATCGCCCGGACGCCATCATGAAAATATGTCCATCCCTGCACCGGTAAAAATTAGACGGGATCATCAGTCCCTGGCTGCCCCTTCGTCCTGCAATTTTATAATCCGGGGCCTGCTGCACTTCACCCAGGGCAAGTCCCCTCCATGCGCCGGCGACTTCAAACAGGGAAATATCCAGATAATCCCCGGTCCCTGTATATTTTCTTCTGAAAAGCACGGACAAAATTCCTGCTAAAGCATACATGCAGGCTCCGTTTGCCAGAAAATTGTATCCCAATTGGATCGGCGCATTGCCGGCGTCCCCCGTCTCATACATGGGACCCGCCATCCCAAAGGGAATCAGTTCCGATGAGGCATACCACTTCGCATATGGCCCGGTCTGTCCAAAAGGAGTTATGGAGCACATAACCAGTCCGGGATTTATTTCCCTTAAACTTTCATAAGACAATCCCCACGCTTCCATCATCCCCGGCATATTTGTTTCCACCAGGATATCCGCTTTTCGGATCAACTGCCGGAAAGCTTCTTTCCCGCCCTGCTCCGTTATATCCAGGACCACGCTTTTTTTCCCGGCGTTATAAAAAGCATGGAAAAGACTGTTTTCCGCGCCTTCCTTTTCCCCGAAAAATGGCCCCGCCTGTCTCGTTGTATCTCCGCCCGGCGGTTCTATTTTAAGAACTTCTGCGCCCATATCCGCCATCAGTTTTGTACAAAATACGCCATATTCGTTTGCCAGATCTAATACAACAATATTATCCAATATCTTCTGACTCATATTTATTTCCTCATTTTTATTCCGTCGTCCCTATTTCTTCCTTTTTGCCTCTCTGATTGCCTCTGTCATCAGCGGCACGACTTTAAACAAATCCCCGCAGATCCCATAATCAGCTATATCAAAAATCGGTTCCGCTTCATTCTTATTTACGGCAATGATAAGTTCGGAATCCTGCATACCGGATTTATGCTGGATCGCCCCTGAAATCCCCAATGCGACATAAATACGGGGATGCACCGTTTTCCCGGTCTGCCCGACCTGATGGTCGGAGGATAAAATTCCCGCGTCCACCAATGCCCTGGATGAGCCGATTACGCCGCCGCCGAAAGCGTCTGCAAGTTCTTTCGCTAACGCAATTCCCCTTTCAGGGTCTTTACGGATTCCGTTTCCGACGGACACGATCACGTCCGCGCCGATCAGGTCAACCGTCTCTTTTGCTTCTTTGACTACTTCCATAACCCGTTCCCGCAGCGCAGCCTCGTCAATCTGCGGATAAACCATCTCTATTTCACAGGCCGACGCTTTTTGCTCATCGAATACGTTCTTCTTTAAAACCCCCGGGCGGACCGTGGACATGCACGGGCGGAAACGCGGGCATATGATCGTCGCCATCAAATGTCCGCCAAACGCGGGGCGGGTCATTTTCAGGTTTGTATCTCCCATCTCAAACTTCGTTTTAGACAGATCCAGCGTTGAACTTTCCGACAAAAAACGCACATAGTTTTCCATATTGATATCGAGATGGGTACAATCTGCGGTCAATCCCGTGTGCAGGCGCGCCGCGCATCTGGGGCCTAAGTCCCGCCCGATATTGGACGCCCCGATGAGCAGTACTTCCGGTTTCCTCTGCATTACAGCGTCGCAGATTACCTTCGCATAGGCTTCATTGGTATAGGTTCCCAGCGCCGGCGAATCGCAAACGATTACTTTATCCGCGCCATAGCCCCCAAGTTCTTTTGCGGCCTGCCCCATTCCGGAACCCAGAAGCAGACCCACCAGTTTAACTCCTCTCTCATCGGCAAGCCTGCGTCCCTCTGAAATCAATTCAAAATCCGTATCCATCAGCCTGCCGTCCCTCTGTTCGCAAAATACCCAGATATCCTGGAATTCCTCTATTGCCGAACTTTTAAAATCTGACATTTCCTTTTCCCTCCTTTTCCCTTTCGCCTACAGCATATGCTTTTTCAGAAGGCTTTCCGCAAGGGCCGCCGCCATTTCTTTTTCTGTCCCGCCAAGCATCACTCCCACGCCTTTCTGCGGCGGCGTAAAGGATTTGAAAATATTGGTCGGGGAACCTTTCAGGCCAATCGTATCCAATTCAATCAACGGTTCCTCCTTCAACGCCTCATAATCCAGCACGATAATCGGTTTTTGGTCATACTCCAATATCCCTCTGACCGTCATATAACGCGGTTCGTTTAATTCTTTGATGCAGGTGATAAGGCACGGCGTATGTACCTGGACCGTCATATACCCATCCTCCAGCATTCTCTTTACCGTCACGCAGTTTCCCTCTTTTCTGATGTCCGCGGCATAAGTCACCTGCGGCAGATTCAGCTTTTCTGCAATCTGCGGTCCCACCTGCGCAGTATCCCCGTCGATTGCCTGGCGGCCGCACAGGATCAGATCGTCCTCTGCCAGCCCCATATGGTGAATCGCCGCCGCTATGATCTGGCTTGTGGCAAAGGTATCGGAGCCTCCGAACTCCCGTGCGGAAATCAGTACCGCTTCATCCGCCCCCATTGCCAGCAGTTCCTTGAGCATGTTTTTTGCCCCCGCCGGGCCCATCGTCACTGCGATGACCGTGCAGCCTGTCTTGTCTTTTATCTTCAGCGCCGCTTCCATTGCATTCATATCATCCGGATTTGTAATTGCCGGCATGGAAGCCCGGTTTAACGTACCGTCAGGATTTACCGCCACCTTCCCGGATGTATCCGGCACCTGTTTTACACATACATATATTTTCATACCTACTGTCCTCTCTATCTCAAAAGATTTCCGGAAATCACCATCTGCTGAACCTGGCTGGTTCCTTCATAGATCGATGTAATTCTTGCATCCCGGTACATACGTTCCACTTTATATTCCTTTATATAGCCATATCCGCCATGGATCTGAACTGCCTTATACGCCGTCCGGTTTGCCGCTTCCGCCGCATAATATTTGGCAATCGAGCAGGCTGTTGTGGCGTCCATGTTGTTATCTTTCAGCACGGCGGCATGATATACCAGCTGTCTGGATGCCTCCACTTCCGCCGCCATATCTGCCAGCATAAAGCCAACGCCCTGGAACTTCCCGATCGGTTTGCCGAATTGCTTCCTCTCCTTTGCATATTTGATGGATTCGTCCAGGCATCCCTGGGCAATCCCAACCGCCTGCGCCGCCATGCCGAGACGCCCGCCGTCCAGTGTTTTCATCGCATATTGGAATCCTCTGTGCAGAGGCCCGACAAGGCACTCTTTCGGCACGCGCACGTCCTCCATCACCACGTCGCAGGTCGGATATCCGATAATTCCCATCTTTGCCTCCGGCTTGCCGAGGGATACGCCCGGAAGCTTCATATCCATCACAAACATGGAAATCCCTTTGGAGCCTTTTAAAGAAGGGTCTGTTTTTGCAAAAACAATACAATAATCCGCCATCGGGGCGCCGGAAATAAATGTTTTTCTTCCATTCAAAATAAAACTGCCGCCGTCCTGCTTTGCCGTCGTAGTTGTTCCGCCCGCATCTGAGCCGGCCCCCGGTTCGGTTAATGCAAAAGCCATAATCTTATCGCCGGACGCCACTTCGGGAATATATTTCTGCTTCTGTTCTTCTGTCCCGGCCAGCATCAGCGGCCCCGCCCCCAATGAATTGGAGGTATTGGCATAAATGGACATGACCGGGGAAATCCTTGCAAATTCTTCGATCAGCAGCGCATACGCCAGGTAATCGCCGCCCTGGCCGCCATATTCTTTCGGGATTTTTACGCCGGTAAATCCATATTTCGCCATTTTCCTGAAAATTTCCCAATTAAATTCCCCCGTCTCTTCGACCCCGTCCAGCAATTCTTTTGTAAATTCGGTTTCTGCAAACTGCCGGAAAAGCTTTTGTAACATTTGATGTTTCTCGTCTAAAATCATACGTTCCTCCTCAGATTTTTCTTTCATTCCGGATGTTTCATCCTGCCTGTTTCATCCATAACGCCTTTTATAATTCAACAACTGCCGTTCCTTTGGCACATACGATATCGGTTCCGAATTTTTCCGCCCATATTTCAAAGGAAACATATTTTCCGCCGTCTTTTTCATATTTATCCACGACTCTGCCTTTGCAGATAAAAATGTCGCCCATATAGATCATCGTGCGGATCTGGCTGGAAATCTCCACGATTCTGGCGTTATCTCCCATCCAGTTGCACACCCCCTGTACCATGCTTGCTTCTATATGCGTCCCGAAGATCGGGGCGAAGGGCACGCCGCCTTTTCTCGCCAGATCGTCTGAAAAATGCCAGTCCGGATTCAAATGGTATTCATTTGTCTCGCTGTCACGGTGAAACGCATCCAGATTATTCCGGAGCGCCGCCCATTTTTTTGCAAACGCCATGGAATAGCCCGTCACTCCAAAGAAGGACGCCGCATCGCTGTAATCATAGGGTCCTTTATATAACGGATGAAGCTCGTCTCCTGCCTGTACGTCCTCCCAGACTCTCGGCGTAAGACCCTGCCGGTACGTCCCGCTCAGTTCCTCATCATAGGACCGGTGGACAACCGCTAATTCCTCATCCGTAAAACGACGTCTTTTTACCCCGCTGAAATCCAGCTCCTTTTTGGCGCCGCCTTCCCCCGGATACCTCGCCATAACCAGAATATTGGAAATCACCGTCAAAACCAATTCATCTTTCTGGTTGTAAAATTCCCGCTCCCCCGTCTCGATAAACAGGCGGTACGGCTTTTTCGGATTGGACTTTTCCACCACGCCCTTAAAAATATCAACGGCATAAAATTCATCCCTCGGCCGGATGACCTGATGATATTTCCTTGTAGAACCCCCGTTCATATAGGTCAGCCCCGGCAATGGCAGGGCTGCCGGAACCGCCGCCGCCTCTGCAATCATAACCTCGCACATTGGCGGGGCGATAACCGCCCCCCATTTTGTCTGCGCGGCATAATCATCATCCACCCAAAGCGGGTTCGGATCCCCAATCGCAGATGCATATAACCGTATCATATCTTCTGTAATGATGCGGTTGCACAGCGGCATTGTATTCGGATGATGCTCTCCTTTCCCCATGACAGGAGCAGGCATCCGTTTCCCGACAATCTCCTGAAGCTTTGCCATCCCTTCTTCCAGTTTTTCCGTCCAGAGTTCTTTTGACATTTGTTCGCTCATATGATCACCCCTTCTTATTTCCTGACTGTAATCCTTAATTTCTACAGTATAAGTTTAACGTTTTCGGGGAATCCTCTGTACCACCCGGGCGGGTAGTTTCAAAAACACACAAAATCTCTTAAAATCAGATATGAAAAATGATATGATGATGTCAGGCAACGGTATCAGGAGGGGACGTATGAATACAAATGTTTTTATAGAAAACGCAATCAGGAATGCGCCTGAAAAAACAGGGCTGGTTTGCGACGGGAAAGCATATACCTATCAGGATATTTTCTGTGAAATCAATAAACTGACAAACGCCCTGCTCCAGATTGGCTGTAAAAAAGGGAGCCGGATCAGTATATTAGCCAAAAACAGTATGGAAGCCATTGTCCTGTACTATTCCTGCGCCCGGATCGGGGCAATTTTTATCCCCCTGGATTACAAAGAATCCCATGATAATCTCATCGCGATGATCCACCATGTAGAGGCGGAATTTTTATTTGTGGATAACGACTGCTTAAATACCTGTATTTCCATCCATCATTTTGTGCCCTCGGTAAAATATTTTATTTCCATAAATAAACCTCACGCGCATTATCTTTATTACAGGCTGCTCGTAGACCGGGCTTCTGATGAATATTACTGCTATCTCGCTGATGACGACGATCCGACCGCCATCCTGTTTACCAGCGGAACTACCGGCGCGCGCAAGGCGGTCGCCTTTTCTCACATTAACTTTATCCACCATGTACTGAACACCGGAAACCATTTCCAGAATTCAGATGATATTGTTTCCATGGTGTGCGTGCCCTTTTATCATATTCTGGGTTTTCAGGCCATTACGACAGCTTTCTACTACTGTCACAAACTGGTCCTGATCCGTTCCTTTTCCCCGGAATATGTATTGAGGATCATAGAAAAAGAAAAAATTTCACAGACCCTCCTTCCACCGGCAAAAATGTCGAGTGTTTTACAGTGCCCTTATTTAAAAGACGCTGATTTATCTTCCCTCAAAAACATCAAGATCGGCGGCGATATCTCTTATGCCCCCTTGATTTTGGAAGCGTTGGAAAAATTCCCGCCGCATGTAAAGTTTTCCAATGTATATGGCCTGACGGAAGCTACTTATGACATCGCGGCGCTGAACCATGAGGATCATAATCTGCAGTGTCCCGGAAAGGAGAAGTCCCGGAAAATTATCCGCCTGAACTCCATCGGACGTCCTTTGGCCCAGGTAAAACTTATTGTTGCGGATGAAAAGGGAAATGCGCTGCCCTGCGGGGAAATCGGGGAACTGCTGGTCCATACCCAGCGCCATATGATCGGTTACGTGTCCCCCGTCACGCATAAAATTGAGGAAAATAATGATTTCTGGATTCATACAAGCGATATCGGATATCATGACGAGGATGGTTATATATTTATGCTTGGCCAGAAAATAGATACGCTGGCAAACCAAAATGATAAATACTCGCCCGTTCTCTCACCAAATTTTATCGTCTATCCCTGTGTGACCAACAATCAGGTTGAAATGATAGAAAATGCGCCGGAAATAGATATGGTAAAGCCGATTATCAACCAGAGGACCTATTTCTCTTTTCTGCGGTACCTGCGCCATCTGTATGAGGCGCAGAGCGTACAGCAGTTATCGGAAAAATATCTGTCCGGCATAGCGGAATTTATTCCCGCCTCCTCTTTTGGGATACATCTGCTGCCTCCCGGCGAAGCCGTCCTGACGGGTCTGGAAAACGAGAATCCCCTGAAATGGGATATGCCCTATTTTGACACGCTTCCCCTTTACGCCGCCCAGTCAAAAGTGGAAGAACAGAAAAAGACTTTATATCAGCAGACTTTAAGCCAGTTTATGTCCGTACAGGACTATATCGAAAAAATCCAGCCGGATCATTTAATCTGCACGCCGCTTTTTACTTCCCAGCGGAAACTGATGGGGGTTCTTTCCTTTGGGCGGATCGGCACAAACTGGAAATTTAACCAATATGAGCAAAACCTGATATTATTGATTTCCAGCCATATGTGTACCGCGCTGTCCAACACCCAGGAACATGATATCCTGGTAAGCCAGAAAAAATTATTGGAGAATATTATCCAGGTTACCGGCATACCGGTCCTCGTGACAACATCGGCAGGAGAAATCCTGTATGAAAACCAGTATGCGCATATTATCCTGGAACGGGATTTACTGGGAAATTCCCAGAGCAGAGTTTTGGAAATTGTAAAACAAAACATCAATTTACTGAACGCTAAAGATATCCGGCAGATATCCCGCCCGACTGAAGCGTCCTTTTTATTAGAGAAACTTAATTATATTATCAAAACTACCGTTGCGGATTTCTATCCCCTCACTTATATTTCCACAATATCAGAAACAGAAGAGCAGCTTGATTTTTCTTTCCTGCAGAATATTTTAACTGAACGGGAAATTCACATTGTAACGCTGATCGCCCAGGGCTGTAATAATGCCGATATCGCTTCCGCCCTGTACATCAGCGTCAATACGGTAAAATATCACCTGAAAAATATTTTTCAGAAATTAGAAGTAACCACCCGCACGGAATTATTAACAAAGGTCTACGCACTGAACAGCAATATTACAAGACCGGTGCTGT
>CAZGMH010000022.1:17682-19477 GCA_964526765.1 uncultured Eubacterium sp. | reverse complement strand
AATTTCTCAATGAATCTTTCAAGGTTATTTCACTGTTCAATTATCAAGGTTCTTGCTGTCCGTTTCGGAGACAGCTATTAAATAATAGCACTCAAATAATCATAAGTCAACATTTTTTTTCTTTTTTTTCAAAGAAAGTTAATTATTTATTTTTTTTAAACTCGTTAGAATATTCAGACATTTCAGTGGGCAATACCAAAGAGACAAATACCCGTAAGTGAAAGCTCCCTTGCGCTCTCACTCGCGGGCATTTTACAAACATATCTACTTCAAATGCAAATAAAATTCTACTCCTCCTGAAACATTTTTCACACCATAATCTGCTCCGTGAATTTTTAAGATTGCTTCACTGATAGCCAGTCCCATTCCTGATGATCCGTCTTCGCGGGTGCGGGATTCGTCTCCCCTGTATAATGGTTCCCAAATATGCTCCATTTCTTCTTCCGCCATTTCCTGTCCTTCATTAAATATGCCGATGCTTTTTTCTGTCAGGGAAATTCTTATGACACCGCCTTCTTTGCAAAATTTCACGGCATTCGACACAAAATTATCCAGAACCATCTCCATTAGTTTGACGTCGCATAAAACCTGTCCCAGATCATTTCTGTCCCAGATAAGCGAAATTTTTTTTCTTTCTATTACATCTGTATAATGTTCACAGACATCTTCCGCCATTTTCCCCAGAGAATATTCCTCTCTCTGTATCTTGCAGACGGAATCCGTAACACGGGTATAAGTCAGCATCGAATTCAAAAGATCATTCATATGCTCCGTTTCCCTGTTAATCATTTCTATATAATGTTCCTGCTTTTCCGGGTGGATTCCCGCCTGCAGGCATTCTATACTGTTTTTAATCACAGCCGCAGGCGTTTTCATTTCATGTGCAATTGCATTGATAAATGTATTGCGCATATTTGCAAATTTTTCCTGCTTGCCCCGGACATAGAGATATACCCAGATTGCCAATACGGCGACACCCTGAAAAAAAATCACCAGCGGCGGAATAACTTTCCCAAGGTTTCCCGAATTTCTGACCATTGCCTTTATGTCTGCACCAATCACGCATGTATACCCGAATACTCCGCCTGCCCCGGAAAGCTGTTGCCTCCATATGCTGACTTTTCCCAAGGTGTCGCTGCTTTCATCATATCCCTGTATAACATTTGTACTCGATATTGTCGAATACGCGGAAACCTCACGATAAAGTTTATCCTTTGGTTTATAAACATATAAGGTAAAATATCCCATATTTGTCTCATTCGTCCCATTCAACTCATCCAGGTTATCCTGAGTGATTTCACCCACGCGGTACACTCTGCGGGATAATTTTATCGTTTTCATTCGCTCGGCATTCTTCAGAATATATATATCATTTTTTGCATTTCGATCCGCAAAAACAATCTCTATCGGAACATATTTTCCATTCTTATAGTATCCCGTCATTTTCTGAATGTAACACCCTGTCCGGCCTGTATGATTTCTGCCATTCTCCGTGTAATATGAAAAAAATCCGGAAAGCTCATCCAGGGTAAAATAGTCCTCCAGAGCATACCACTCCTCACCAATTCCCTCCTCGTTACTTTCTCTCCACACACAGGACAAATGTTCATTATAAATAGATCTTGTAATATTTCCGGTTCTTCCATATGTTTCCAGATAAATACCATATATGGCATTTCCTTCTTTATCCACCGTTTCCAAAATATCTTCTATTGCCACACGCTCAATTTCTTCGGCTGATGCTCCGTCAAAAGCCTGCTCATAAATGTCAGACTGAATCATCCCCATCATTTCC
>CAZGMH010000022.1:0-17582 GCA_964526765.1 uncultured Eubacterium sp. | reverse complement strand
ATTCCATTATCTCAATATGAGTGAAATTGCTTCCCTTATATTTGACACGCCAATAATTTTGATTCCATCAGTCTTCAGGTCATCTGTCAGGCATACAGAGGGCAAAATACACTCCTCAAAACCCAGCTTTTTCGCCTCCTGGACTCTCTGCTGTATCATATTTACAGCCCGCACTTCCCCGCTGAGTCCCACCTCGCCAAAACAAATCGTCTTATCATGAACCGGTATTTCCTTATAGCTTGACACGATTGCGAGCACGATTCCCAAATCAATCGCCGGCTCATTCATTCGGATTCCGCCTGCAATATTGATATAAGCGTCACAGGAAGACAGAGGGATTCCTGCACGTTTTTCCAACACTGCCATCAAAAGATTGACCCTGTTCAAATCCGCGCCCGCTGCTGTCCTGCGCGGCAGGCCGAAGCTTGTCTTACACACAAGCGCCTGTATTTCCAGCAATATCGGGCGGGTTCCCTCAATCGAACACGCCACAATAGAGCCGGACGCTCCCTCAGGCTTTCCATTCAGCATATATTCAGAGGGATTCAAAACCTCTGCCAGCCCTTCCTGGCGCATTTCAAACACACCAATCTCGTTTGTGGAGCCAAAACGATTCTTGACGCCGCGCAGTATCCGGTATGCCGCATGGCGGTCTCCCTCAAAATAGAGAACTGTATCCACCATATGTTCCAGGACGCGGGGACCTGCCACCACGCCCTCCTTCGTCACATGTCCTACAATGAAAATCGTGATATCCATAGATTTTGCCAGTTGTAAAAACAATGCCGTTGCCTGGCGCACCTGAGAAACGCTCCCCGGAGCGGAGCTGACTTCCTCACTGTACATTGTCTGAATGGAATCTATAATAACTACTTCCGGTTTCCTCTCCTGCAGAACTGCTGAAATTTCCGATAAATTCGTCTCGCAGAGCAGCTCCAGGCAATCGGTAAAGGCGCCGATTCTCTGTGCACGGATTTTTATTTGCTGCAGGGATTCCTCACCGGATATATATAACACTCTGCGTTTCGCTTCGGCAAGGTTCCTGCAGACCTGAAGCAGCAAAGTAGATTTGCCGATACCGGGGTCCCCGCCCACCAACACCAGGGAACCGGGCACAATGCCTCCGCCCAGCACCCGGTCTAATTCGTGAATACTGGTAGTAAATCGCTGCTGTTTCGTCATTTCCACCTGGGATAACGTCACCGGTTTCACTGCATCCCTGTGTCTCGCAGCACTATTTCCGGATTTTTTTTTCTCCACAGGTTCTTCCACAAAGGTGTTCCATTCCCGGCATCCCGGACACTGCCCCATCCATTTTGCGGATTCATAACCGCACTGCTGGCAGAAAAAAATCGTCCCTTTACTTTTCGCCATGTTTATTTCTCCCGTACCTGAAATACAATTTCATCCCGCTTCACGCTTACGTCCACCATATCTCCCCGTTTGATTTTTCCGGCCAGCAATTCATCTGCCAGACCATCCTCCAGCTTTGTCTGAATCATACGGCGCAGCGGTCTGGCGCCATATTTGGGATCATAAGCCTTTTCCACAATATATTTTTTAACAGAATCCCGGATATTCAGTTGAATATCCATCTGCTCCTCACAGCGTTTCTGCAAATCCCGTGTCATGAGAGCAACAATTTTTTTCATATGGTCTTTATTCAATGCATGAAAAACGATTGTCTCATCAATACGGTTTAAAAATTCCGGTTTAAAAATCCGGCGTACCTCTTCCATCACATTAGATTTCATCCGGTTATAATCTTCTTTTGCATCCTCCACAGCAGCAAACCCCAGTTTCTTTGGTTCTATGATAGACTGTGCTCCCGCATTGGAGGTCATAATGATAATCGTATTCTTAAAATCCACCTTACGTCCCTGGGCGTCCGTAATATGCCCGTCGTCAAGCACTTGAAGCAGAATATTAAACACATCCGGATGGGCTTTCTCAATCTCATCAAATAAAATAACAGAATATGGATGACGCCGCACTTTTTCGCTCAGCTGACCCCCTTCATCATACCCTACATATCCCGGCGGTGAACCAATCATCTTAGATACGCTGTGCTTTTCCATGTATTCGGACATATCCACCCGAATCATGGCATCCTCCACACCGAAAACTTCCTGCGCCAGCGCCTTGGATATTTCTGTCTTGCCCACACCGGTAGGCCCGAGAAACAGAAACGAGCCGATTGGTCTGGAAGGGTCCTTAAGCCCCACCCTGCCGCGGCGGACTGCTTTCGATACCGCCTGCACAGCTTCCTCCTGGGCAATCACACGCTTGTGCAGGGCTGATTCCATCCGTTTCAGACGCGCGGACTCACTCTCGGTAATTTTTTTCACCGGAACATGGGTCCAGTCCGAAACCACATCCGCGACTTCATTTTCACCAACTATGATTTTTTTTCGTTTCAAACTCTGCCTGTATTTCTCCAGAGTTTTGCCATAATCTTCCTCAATCTCATGCTTTTTAAGGCGAATTTCAGAGGCAAGGGAGAAGTCGGAGGCAACAATGGCATCTTCCAATTGCACATCCAGTTCTCTCATCGTCTCCTGCAATTTGTCAAGCTGTGCCGGTTTTGCAAAACTTCCGATATGCGCCTTGGACGCCGCCTCATCCATCAAATCAATCGCTTTATCCGGCAGGAAACGGTCATTGATATATCTGGCTGCCAGCTCTGCCGCCGCCCGGATTCCGGCGTCGGTAATTGTCACATGATGATGCTTCTCATACTGTGGACGGATTCCTGCCAGAATCTCCACTGTCTGCTCCACGCTTGGCTCCTCCACAACCACAGGCTGAAAGCGGCGTTCCAGTGCGGCATCCTTTTCGATATGCTTGCGGTATTCCTGAATCGTCGTTGCCCCGATAATCTGAATCAGCCCCCGCGAAAGCGCCGGCTTCATAATATTCGACGCATCCAGGGCTCCCTCCGCCCCTCCTGCTCCGATAATCGTGTGAAGTTCATCTACAAATAAAATAATATCTCCCGCATTCTGCACTTCTCTCATTGCACCCTTAATGCGTTCTTCAAACTCGCCCCGGTATTTGGAACCGGCAACCATTCCTGAGATATCCAATGTCAATATCCTTTTTCCCTGTAAATGTTCCGGGACAGTTCCGATGGCAATTCGCCGGGCAAGCCCCTCCACAATCGCAGTTTTTCCCACTCCGGGTTCTCCGACCAGGCATGGATTGTTTTTCCCCCTGCGGCTCAAAATCTGAACCATTCTCTGAAGCTCCGCCTCTCTGCCCACCAACGGGTCCAATTCGCCGTCCGCCGCCTGTCTGGTCAGGTCAGAGGCATATTTATCCAGCAGCGGCGTGGTTGTCGCTTCCACCGCCTTTCCCGTTCTCAGCATTTTTCCTTCTTCTTTGGAATACTGGTCCTCCTTCCCCATTGCCACCAATATTTCCGCATACACTTTTCCAAGATTCACCCCCATCGCAATGAGCAGACGGGCAGCCGCACAGCCGCGGTTTTCAATGATGGAAAAAAGCAAATGCTCCGTTCCCACTTTATCGCAGTCATAACGAACCGCAATGGCAGAGGCATCCTCCAACACTTTTTTTGTCTCAGGATTCATATCATCCTTATCCGCAAGCAGAATATGTCCCTCCGGCATCGCAAGCTCATCAATCAGCCGAAGTACATCATCCTCCTCCACCGACAACTGATGAAGTACCTGCCATGCCACTCCGTTTCCCTCCTGAAGCAGTCCCGCCAGAATATATTCGGTTCCAAGAAGACCCTGTTTCTTTTCTTTGGCAATCTTCACTGCAAAATCCAATGCTTTCCGGGCCTGCTTTGTAAATAAACTGTATTGCATATATGCTCCTCCAAAACTATCTGTATTCTTCAAAAATTTCGTCTACAAGCTGATGCACTTCTTCCCTTGATACCCCTTTACAGCACCCGCGCGCCAAAACCACCTGTAAACTTTCTCTCATTTCCTCAATTGCCTTTAATTTATCAATATCCAGCGCAATGACGGCTCCCCTTCTCCGGTCCAGGCGCAGAAGACCCTCCTGACGCAGTACGGCATACGCCTTGTTTACCGTATGCATATTAATACCAATCGTTTCCGCCAACTGGCGCACGGAAGGCAACGCATCCCCCTCTTTATACTGACGGGTAGCAATCCCATAGATGATCTGATTCCGAAGCTGTATATATAATGCTTCTTCGCTGTTAAAATCTATCTCAATATACATATCTTTTGTAATCCTTTCTCATATAGGCAATTGTTATATCGATAATATAACAGCAGATTTTTAATGTCAAGCCCTCTGTGCGCAGATGCGCGGGATCTGCCCCGGCAAAATGAGGAGATCAATCGCCATATCCGAAATGGGGCGCAGGTTTTTGACGCCCGAATCTTCATCCGAAATTGCTCCGCGATATTCTTATGAAGCCAAAAAAGGGGATCGGCAGATTTTTCTTCGCCGAACCCCTCCCATCATACTGTTTTATAAAAATTCAATATCGTCATCCCACTCTGACGTTTCTTCTTTCTCGCCTTTATTTTCCGGCGTTTCTTCTTTCTCCCCTTTGTTTTCCGGCGTTTTTTCTTTCTCCCCTTTGCTTTCCGGCGTTTCTTCTTTCTCCCCTTTGTTTTCCGGCGTTTTTTCTTCCGCCTTTTCTTCCGCAGCGCTTAATTCATCGTCGTCATCATAAAATTCCGGTTCGTCATCATCGTAAAACTCCGGTTCTGCCTGGTCATAATCAGCGTTCGCGTCAACTTTGACATCATAACCGCCTTCATATTCGTCATCCAAATCCAGCAAATCTATTTTTCCGCCGGGCAGCTCTATTTCAACCATTTTTTCCCTGGCGCTTTCCTGAATACGCTCCAGCCGTCTCTCCAGTTCTTTCGCTTTCTGAGGATTCCTCGGAGATTCATCCTCCGGAAAAACCGTGTCTTTCATGCTTTCTGTCTTTTCTGCATCTTCCTCATCATATTCCGAATCCACGATTTTCCGAAGTCTGCGGTACCGCACGGAGAAGATGATAACAAGTACAAGGAGAAGCACACAGAATAACCCAAGACCTCCCACCAGCATTCTCGTAATACTGTCCATATCAAAATCTGCGGCGGATGATTCCTCCGGCTCCGCTTCTATCTCCGGCTCCGGCTCCTGCGCCGGTCCCGTATAAAGCATACTTATGAAACTGCGCTGAAGCGTTCCGTTTGCCGCATCATACAGATACCATCCGCTTTCTCCCGAATCCGACATACCATATATATAATAAAAATCAAAAATATCCAAATCAGAAGACATATAGGCTTCCGTCTCCTGGTATTGGTACGCCATTATACTGCCATTCTCAAAAGAACAGTCGCTCTGTACATACCGGTCCGAAATATTTTCCTCGATTTCCACAGGCACATTCATCAAAATTACGTAGCCGTCCTTCATTTCTTCAGGAACAAACGGCACTGCCGTATCACGCTCACTGTCATACACAAAAAATCCGGCATCGCTGTCATCCGCTATATTCTGCAAATAAAGCAAAATCAAGTCTGCATTATCAAATACTGCCGCAGGAACCGTCTCTCCCTCATATGTAATCTCCGTTTCGGAAAATCCCTCCGGGATATCTCTCTGGGGAATTGTCTCGGCAATATCATATCCGTTCCCGTTTATCTGAAAAGCGCCTCCCGGATTGCCTTCCGTTTCATCTCCCGGAACCGCATTTTCATTATCGTCCGTTTCCCCGGCAGTCCCGTCCGTATTAATCAGATCGCTCCGCACCCATCCGTCTGTCTTTGTACCATTCCAGTCGAACGAGATTTCATACCAATCGTATCCGTCTGTTCCAGCCTTCTGGCTCTTAATCGTAACCTCCTGCCCTTCGCTCAAAGAACCAATCTGATTCCCGTTTGCATCATCCCGCACAACAATATTTCCCGCCACAGATGTGCCGGAAGCCGGTACTGCCCACGCCGTTATGACATCAGCGCCCAATATTCCGCCAAATGTCAGAATCCCCGCCGTACACAGAATAAATGCCTTTTTTTTCCATTTGTATATTTTTCTCATGAAGCCTCCATAGCCCAAAACACAAAATATAGTATTATTTTAAAGCTTTTTACACAAAATATTTACTGTTCTTATTATAGTGTCACGTTCTATACATTGTCAACCTTCTCCACTGTGATAATTTTTTTGTTTTTTTAAGAAAATTTCCTTGAAAAGTTCACATTTTTGTATCATTCTATTAGTAATACATAATATGAAGAAAGGATTTTATATATGAAAAAGAAAAAATATTTCATGCTGGCTGCCGCACTCACGGTGAGCTGCGCATTTCTATTAAACGGCTGCGATTTCAGCCTGCCGGATTTATCAGGAAACGAGGGCGTCTCTGCGGAAGCAGAGAATCTCATTGAAGGCAATATCCAATTATACAGCCGTTGGTATAATGAGAGCAGCGAAAAGCTGACAGGCACAACCGTTTCATTTTACAACGGCGATGAGCTGCTCTTTCAGGGAACTACGGATGCAAACGGCAGTCTGGGCGTCTGCACGCTCCCCGCAAACACAGAATTGAAATGTATCTTAACCGATGCATCGGGAACAGAACTTGCATCTTCCGACATTATTTATAAAATTTCAGAAAATTATTCTGACTTCACAATTTATACAATCGGTGAAGAATCCGAGCCGCAGCAGGTTAATATTCCTGCGGGCAAAACGGATATAAGCGCCGCTCTCTACATCACGGGCAGCAAGGCTGTCTCCCATTCAAACGTGGCGCAATATAATGAAAGCGCCGTCGCAGGCACGGTAGAGCCTGCGGAGGGAAGTACGGACGGGACTTCAGACGAATCTTCTCAGGACGGCACAGATGAAGCTTCTCAGGACGGGCAGGAGCAGGATGGCGCTGACGGTTCTTCCCAGGACGGGCAAGGTCAGGATAATACCGACGGTTCTTCCCAGGACGGGCAAGGTCAGGATAATACTGACGATTCTTCCCAGGACGGGCAGGAGTAGGAGCATGCGCAGGATCTGCCCCGGCAAACCGGAGGTATCTTTTGCACGCAGGGCTTCTTCGCCATATTCAACGCCTCAATAACCTGCAAAACGAAATGTCCTGCCGTCACCAGATTAATGTTCCAGGCGTTCTGACTCTGCAGCTCCAGAAAAATGTCCGCCAGGCGTTCAGCGGAAATCGCTTTTCCCACACTGCCGTCGGCAATTTTTTTATTCTGACAGTATACGCACCCAAGCGCACAGCCGGTAAAAAAGACGGCTCCTGAACCTGCATCGCCGGATATGCAGGGTTCCTCCCACATATGCAGCGCAGCCCGGGCCGCCCGGATTTGCGCCGTCTGTCCGCAATACCCCAATTCCCCATTGTTCCGGTTCACATGGCAGTTTCGCGGGCACAGGCAGCAATCCTCCATCCTATGTTTCATCCTGCTCCTCCTCATCATAATGGGAATCAGGGAGCTTATTTTCGATAATGTCCAGGAATTTTCCAACCTCACGCCATGCCTGTTTTGACTCCGGAATCAACAGCATTGCCATCTGAAATACATGAAACATTCCCTCATAAACGCTGAGACGCACTTTCACGCCTGCCCGTTTTGCCTTTTCCGCCACAAGGACGGAATCGCTGAGCAGCATCTCATAGCTTCCAACCTGTATCAGCATCGGCGGAAACCCGGTAAAATTCCCATACAGCGGAGAAATATACGGATTTGTCGTGTCTTCATCCTGCACATAATCCCTGTTATAGATAAGACTGTCCTTCGTATTGCCAAAAAGAGGATCCTTCTCATAATTATCCGTGTATGAGGCTCCTGACTGCGTCAGATCCGTCCATGGAGACATGGCAATAATGCCTGCCGGAAGTTTCCGGTTCTGATTTTTCAAATACATGCACAGGGCCATCGCAAGCCCGCCGCCTGCCGAATCTCCCGCGACAACGATCTCATCCTCCTGCCATCCTGCCTTAAGCAGCCAGTTATAGGCATATATGGAATCCTCAAGCGCTGCCGGATAGGGGTATTCCGGCGCCACACGGTAATCCACCGTAAGCACGCCCATCCCTCTCCCAAGCTCACTGTACAATCCCGCAAAACTGCGGTATGCGTTCCTCATGCCGCCGATATAACCGCCTCCGTGAAGTTGGAGAAGTACCATGCGCTCATTCTTTCTGTCCGCTTCCAGCAATTCCATTGTACAGTTTTGTGCCTCGATAATGCGAAGCGAATAAAAATCCGGCACTTTCCACGGCGGCTCTACCAGTTTTTTCCGGAGTTCTCCGTTTTTTATTTTGCGTCCGATTAAGTTATCAGAGGTTGCATGGGCAATCAGTTCCCTTAAAACTCTTCCCCGCACACTATTCTCGGTCTGCAGCATACTTCTTTCCTTTCCTGATGATAAACCCGCAAACTATGCGTTTTTTATATTACACATGAAAACGCCTGTACAATTCATCCCGGGCGCGTTTTCCCCCTACGATCAACGTTCCTGCAAATACCATTACGGCAACTCCAAGGGCAAGCAGACACATGACGCTGTCGGTGATAATCCCGAAATGGCGCAGGACAACAGTGATGATACACAAAGCAATAATCAAAAGCTGCATCGGTATATAACTCTGCCAGTTCCTGTTATTTACAATCATCAGCACTATGACCGCCGCGTCTGCCAATATAAACGCAGCCGGCAGCACATAATTGATCGACCATCCCCGAAAGCCCAGCAATCCGTCAATCAAAACCAGCACGGATACTCCCAATAACGTCTGCAGCAGCATCTTATATTGATATCCGATATGCTTCTGGACAGAAAATTTCAGGGTAATAAATCCATAGACAAAAAATGCGCCGACCATGATAGACCACCAAAAGCTGTCTCCGGTATGGGAATCAATGACCACAAAAAGTATTTCCGCCGCAATCGCCGCAAAAGTATAAATGTTAAGCGCTAACTGGATCTTCTTTATTTCCTTTTCCGCATGGGGGTAAGTCGGCTTCTGTGTGAAGTCCGCGTCATTTTCCGTAATGCATTTACAGAGCGGGCAGACATTTGTCGGATCTGTAAATTCCACACCGCAATTCCAACATTTATTCATAATAAACACCATTACTTTCTATTTTTACCGAAATCTCTTTTGAAGCCAGATAGCGGTAAAAGGCTTTCTGAAGCTTCGTATCTTTCATAACAGATGAAATCGTAGCCGTCAGCATCCCCCGGTAGGAACACAGACACATTTTTGTATTCTGCCCCTTGGACCTGGACAAGATAACGTTAAAATGGTCAATATAATCTTCATATTCCGGCGCCACGGTTATATTTCCCAGATTTGTCACTGTCGCCGTATTTGCCCGGGCAGTCATGGAATAAATCGAGCGCAGTCCCATTTTTTTGAAAACCAGCGGAATCGTGCGCAAAATCATCGTGCGCTCGCCTGTTACATTATATGAAAATATCTCTTCCAGATGTTCTTTGGTAATCTGCTCCCGCAGGGACGTTTTTACCTCATTGATCACATCCTCAAAAGGCTGATTCTCCCTTTTTGGATGAAAGGCAGCCGTCACCATAACAAAAAAATTCTTTGTTGTCACGGAATCAAAATAAGGCCGCAGATTTACCGGAATACTGGCCGTAATCGGTCTTTTTGACGGCATTCCCTTTAAATATTCCCGGTAAATAGCCCATATAAATACCGACACCAGAAATTCATTGATTGTGGCGCCGTATTGTTTCGCAGCTTTCTTTACCTCGTCCACCGGCATATGTCCGTGAATTACCCCCATCTTTCCCTGGGGATATATGCTTCCCTTCAGCAAATACGCTTTTTCCGACTTATAGCTTTTCTGAAAACGGCTCTTTTTATAATTCTGCAGAAAGCTGTCCTCTGTATTCAGGGACGTATGGCTGCTCAGTTTATCCGAATACTTTTCTGAAAGCTCCCTGTGGGACAATCTCAGATATTGGTATGCGAGCTCCTTCAAAAAATTAAACGCTCCCGTCCCATCCGTCAGTGCATGAAAGACCTCCAGGTTAATCCGGTTTCTGAAATAAGTCACCCGAAACAGGTAACTGCGGTTTCTGTTTTCCTCTATATACTGGCAGGGATAAGTATTTTCCTCTTCCACCTTTGGAGACGGCTTGCCGTTTTCTTCAAAATAATACCAGAACATACCCTGACGAAGCCGGCAATTAAAAACCGAGAACTTCGGCAGTACAATATCCAACGCCTGCTGCAGCGCTTCCTGCCTGATTTCTTCTTTTAAAACGACTGCCACCCGGTATACATTGCTCATTCCCTCCCCGGCTATAACCGGAAAGAGATGTGCCGTGTTATCCAGCTTTCCCCATTTGATCTCACGCTTGTCATAGGCATAGCCTCCTGACAATTTTTTGTTATGTTCTTCCTTTTTTCTTCTTTTATCTGCTCTTTTTCCCATAAATCACTAAAATTCCCAAATCAAAAAAATACTTCCTGAAACTGTTCTTTTGCAGGACAATTACACATACTTCTTAACGCCGATGCGGATTCGTCCCTTCTTTGTCTCCGTTAGAAATCCGGAAAATATAAACTTTCCGAATCCCCGGACGGAAACAACGTCCCCGGCTTTTAATATGCCGCTGTTATTTTCATACTGCCTTCCATTTACAAAAATTTTCTTTGCACGAAACAGCTCTATCGCCTGACTGCGGGACAGCTTATATACCCTGGCAACGACCGCGTCACAGCGGTTGGAACTGACGACAAACTCCCCGTCAGCAAATTCCGGCGCTGCCGCCGCCGGACATTCTTTTGTTACAACACAGGATATACTTGTATGCTTCACTTTGTCAAGCTGTCCTTTCAGATATTGTGCCATCCCATTCTCGCAAAACACATATCCGACATTGTCTCTTACAATAATATCTCCCAAAACATCCCGCTCAATACCGAGATTCATCAGGGCGCCCAAAAAATCCCGATGGCTCAGCTCATCCGCAAATTTCTTAACCAGCGGGCTCGCCACCAGGCAGCTAATCGGGAAAGGTTCTTCATATCCAAGCATCTCCTCCGACCCAAAACGGAGCATCCGCCTCTCGCAATCCTCCCCGCCTCCAAACAGCGTCCAGGGGACAAAAGATATTTCCCGCTCCATTTCAAATACAGCTGCCTGCTCGCCGGCATTTAAAAAACCGGAAAATGTATATTGATTCTGCTGGTAACAACGGTTTGCCAGGTCCAGAATCCGGCGTTTTAATTCATCCTCTTCTTTCATTCTGACCTCCTGCCTGCCATCCCATTATAACAAATGCCATAATATCATTCAATTACAAATCTGCCAGACCCATAAATACCTCACCAGGCAGGAACTATGATTCCATCCGGTTTCCGCAGTGCGGACAGTAAGCATAATTTTCATCCGTCGTGAATCCGCATCCGCTGCACCGGCGCAGCCGGCTTTTGCCTCCTGAAATTCTCGTCAAATCAGATTCCCGTATCTGTACATCCTCCCCGCGGGCAATTTGTTTTCCCACCTCCGGACTCAGCTCATACAGCGTATTGCAACAGGTCGTCCGCACATAATAACGCCTGTTCCATCGAAAACACGGAATAAAAAATAAACTGAGATACGTAAAAGTCATAAACACCTCATAACGCCCGTATGCTCCGCAGAGGTTACATATAATTGTCTGTGAAAAATTGAATCTTTTTTCCCCGTTGGAAATTCCCATAATAAAAAACATAAGATTGCCTCTCTGTTATAAAATAGAGGTAAACCGTATCCCGTTTTTCTATGTGCCGGATAGGGTTTACCTCATTTTTGTTATTTTTTACTGTATCCATGCGCTTCTTCAAGCAGCATGTCTTTTACCTTCATCAGACGAATCTGAGTGCTTCGCTCATTCTCATCCAATTTCATCGAAATATACTTGATGTTTTCCTGGGCATTCGGAATTACTACATGCTCCAGGGCGTTTACACGCCGGCGTGTTTTTTCGATCTCGGCAGCCATAAGCTGACAAGCCTTTTCCGTCTCCGCAAGCTTCAGCATATCCGGAAGGATATCTGCCAATGATTTTACCGCGCCGTCCAAATCGCTGGATGTATAAGCAAAACCATAGGAATAAATATCATTCTCATCCGCCGTCCTCGTCTTATACTCGAGTACCGGCGTGTTGACGCTCATGACATTTTTCCTGCCGACTTCCAGATAAACTTCCTGTTTCGGAGTCATCAAAGCGGTGTGCAGCCCCTGCTCGGACATTGCGGATTTTGCAATGACAAAATTTGTGTTTGCCGCCTTAATACCGGCTTCCACCCTGAGGCGCAGTTCCATGTTCTCTCTGACAAGCTCCAGAAACTGACGCATCAATTCATCTCGTTTATCTTTTAATAATTTATGGCCGCGCACGGCTGTGACCAGCTTTTTCTTCTGCCTGGTCAATTCCATACGGGTCGGATTTACCTGTGTTGAAGCCAGAATGCTCACCTTCCTTTCTTGTAATTACTTATGAAAAATCAGACAGCTAAAATTTTTTCCCGCCTATTTTTCATAATATTCGTCAAGGAATTTGTCATCAATACGTTTCAACTCGGCTCTTGGCAGGATACGAAGCAGTTCCCAGCCAATTTCCAATGTCTCGATAATATCACGGTTCGCATCATATCCCTGGGAAACATATCTCTTTTCAAACTCATCTGCGAATTTCGCGTAGATCAGGTCTGTCTCGGAGAGAGCCGCTTCACCAAGAATGGTCATCAACTCTTTTGCGTCTTTACCGCGGGAATAAGCGGCAAAAAGCTGGTTCATCGTATTGGCATGATCCGCACGGGTTTTTCCCTCGCCGATACCTTTATCTTTCAGACGGGAAAGAGACGGCAGTACGTCGATTGGAGGGATAACGCCCTTATGGTACAGATCACGGCTTAAGATAATCTGCCCCTCTGTGATGTATCCGGTCAGGTCGGGGATTGGATGCGTCTTATCATCCTCCGGCATGGTCAGGATCGGGATCATTGTCACAGAACCCTCTTTTCCTTTCTGACGTCCGGCGCGCTCATAGAGTGTCGCCAGATCCGTATACATGTAACCCGGATAGCCGCGGCGTCCCGGAACCTCTTTCTTCGCTGCGGATACCTCACGAAGCGCATCCGCATAGTTTGTAATATCTGTCAGGATAACAAGTACATGCATCCCTTTTTCAAAAGCAAGATACTCTGCTGCGGTCAGAGCCATACGCGGCGTCGCGATACGCTCTACCGCCGGGTCGTTCGCCAGGTTGATAAACAGGACGGTACGGTCAATCGCTCCGGTCTCCTTGAAGGACTGAATAAAGTAATCAGACTCCTCGAAGGTAATACCCATTGCCGCAAAAACTACGGCGAACTGCTCGTCTTTTCCCCTGACCTTTGCCTGTCTTGCAATCTGCGCCGCCAACTGTGAGTGGGGCAGACCTGAGCAGGAGAAAATCGGAAGCTTCTGTCCACGAACCAGTGTATTCAGACCGTCAATCGCCGATACGCCTGTCTGAATAAACTCTTCCGGATAAACACGCGCCGCCGGATTCATCGGAAGTCCGTTAATGTCACGGCGCTGTTCCGGCAGAATTTCCGGACCGTCATCAATCGGATTCCCTACACCGTCAAAGACACGCCCCAGCATATCCCCGGACACTCCAAATTCCATACTTCTTCCAAGGAAGCGGACCTTGCTGTTGGAAAGATTGATGCCGGAAGCAGATTCATATAACTGGACCAGTGCATTTCCTCCGTCAATCTCCAACACTTTGCAGCGGCGTTTTTCCCCGTTTGAAAGTTCGATTTCCCCTAATTCGTCATAAGCAACATCCTCTACACCTTTCACCAGCATCAGAGGTCCTGCCACTTCCTGTATTGTTCTATACTCTTTTGGCATTTACTAGTCCTCCTTTCTAGCTAAAGATGCAATTTCTGCTCTTAACTCATCGCTGATCTTTGTATATTCTTCTTCAATCGCATCCTCATGTGTATATTTGAAACGCCCGATTCTCTCGCGGACTTCCATCATAATCAGATCGCGGATTTCCACGCCTTCTTCCAGCGCCACAACAGACTCGTCATAATAAGCCACTACCAGTTTCATCAGAAGAAGCTGTTTTCTTAAGGATGTGTACGTATCAATCTCGTGGAAAGAATTCTGATGCAGATAATCCTCACGGATGGAGCGGGCTGCTTCCATCTTCAGGCGGTCGCCTGCGGAAAGCGCGTCCATACCAACCATCTGTACAATCTCATCCAGTTTCGCCTCATCCTGTAAAAGACTCATCATCTTCTGACGGCACTCCAGCCATTCCGGTGATACCTGTTCATTAAACCACGGACCGATATTGTCCAGATACAGGGAATAGCTGGTCAGCCAGTTAATCGCCGGAAAATGGCGCTTGTAGGCAAGCGCGGAATCCAGCCCCCAGAATACTTTTACGATACGAAGCGTTGCCTGGGATACCGGTTCGGAAATATCACCGCCCGGAGGGGATACGGCGCCGATTACAGAGAGCGCGCCCTCGCGTCCGTCTTTTCCCTTTGCAATCACATGGCCTGCACGCTCATAGAACTCTGCCAGACGGGAACCTAAATACGCCGGATAACCTTCTTCGCCCGGCATCTCCTCCAGACGTCCGCACATCTCTCTTAAAGCCTCTGCCCACCGGGATGTGGAATCTGCCATCAACGCCACAGAATATCCCATATCACGGAAATACTCTGCAATTGTAATACCTGTATAAATAGAAGCCTCACGGGCCGCAACCGGCATATCCGATGTGTTCGCAATCAAAACGGTACGCTCCATCAGGGATTTGCCCGTCTTCGGATCTTTTAGTTCCGGGAACTCGTTCAGAACGTCCGTCATCTCGTTTCCACGTTCCCCGCATCCGATATAAACTACGATATCCGCTTCCGCCCATTTTGCAAGCTGATGCTGAATAACTGTCTTGCCGCTTCCGAACGGTCCCGGAACGGCTGCAACACCGCCCTTTGCAATCGGGAAAAATGTGTCAATGACACGCTGGCCTGTTACCAGCGGTTTTGACGGCGCCAGTTTCTTTTTATAAGGGCGCCCCCTGCGGACCGGCCATTTCTGCATCATGGTCAGTTCCCTGTCTCCCTCTGCGGTTGTCAGAACCGCCACAACTTCTTCTACTGTGAAATCACCGGATTTGATTTCTTTGATCGTGCCTTTCAGACCATTTGGAACCATGATCTTCTGCTGTACAACCTCGGTCTCCTGAACCGTACCAATGATGTCTCCCGCTTCCACTTCGTCTCCGGCCTTTGCCGTCGGAACAAACGTCCACTTGATATCTCTCTTTAAGGAAGCTACCTCAACACCACGCTGTAAGTTGTTGCCGGATACCTTCATAATATCATCCAGAGGTCTCTGAATACCGTCATAAATACTTGTAATCAATCCAGGTCCTAATTCTACGGACATTGGTACACCTAAAGACTCTACCTCTCCGCCCGGTTTCAAGCCGGATGTTTCTTCATATACCTGAAGTGATGCTTCATCTCCGTGAATTTCAAGAATTTCTCCGATCAGACGCTGCTCGCCTACACGAACCATATCTGACATATTCGCATCACGCATCCCGCTTGCGACTACCAGCGGTCCTGCTATTTTTTTAATCGTTCCTTTGCTCACCAGAATTTTCACCCCTTATTCGCCAAAAATTATATCACTGCCAACTGCCTGTTCCACAGATTTCTTTACGCCGCGCACACCTTCTCCGGTGTTTCCCGCGATTCCCGGTATAAGAATAATTGCCGGGAGCAGTTGTTCTTTGAATTTATCAATTTCCTGCTGCATCATTGCCGCAAGGCCTTCTGTCACATAAATGACAGCGTAATCCGAGGCCGTAAGCGTCCTGAGCTGCTTCTTAGCCTCTTCCGGGTCTGATACCGGGAATGTGTCAAGTCCCAGCGTCGCAAACCCGTAAATACTGTCATAAGGTCCTAAGACTGCTATCTTATACATACATTTCCCTAATCCTTTCCCGGATGGAATCATCCGATAAACCGTTCAGTTTTCCTGACAGGATAATTCCAACTGTCTTTATTTCATTTTCCCTTGCCAACACATATGCCACAAGCGGCCCCACAGAAAATGCATTGTATTTCTGCGGACGTATCATATCGATCAGATAATTGTCGCACCAGCGTTCAAAGGCGGACGGCGATTCTTTCAAAGCTTCTGCCGCATCCCCGTAACCGGAAGAGGACAGATACTCGCACACTGCCTCAAAACCGGACAGCGCCGCTTTTGCAAGCCGCCCGATATCAAGTCCGCTGCATGGCGCCATAGCACGACGCATAAATTCGATGGATTTTCCGGTTTTCTGACACCGTACCGCTATCTTGATGTTTGCCACAGCCACTACTGTTTCGGCATATTTCCGAATAATCTCCGCATCTGATTCCCTGCCTGCCCCGTCAATCGCCTTTAAGCAGGCCTGATCAATGATGACATCGCAAAGCTGTCCGTCTCCCGTATGAAGAATCGTCTCGTAAGCATCCTGCGCTGCCGCTTCCATGCTCCTGGGAAGTTTGTAAAACTCTTTTTTGGATACGATATCCCGAAGTTCTTCCCTGGACGGAACGGTCCCTTCATAGTAAAATTCATCACGCTTTACATTCATGTATACTTCTTTTATGGCAGTTTTCAGATTATGGAATACATTCGGATAGGACAGGACATCAAAGGTATTCATTGGTACGCCCAGTTCCCGGATCGTCTCCCAGATTTTGCTGCGCTCCGCCGCCAAAACGGCGTCCGCTTCTTTTTTGACATCCATGCCGCCCCAGCCTTTATCCATGATAAAGTTCAGCGCCGCATCATATGTCTTGCATGCCATCAGCTGATCAATGGTACTCTGTGAAAAGAGGGAAACTTCCAACGCGCGAATCCGCGCAACCGCATAGGTATATTCCATTTCAGACATCCGTTATGCCTCCTTTCCGAAAAGAAGCGCATTAACGGTATCCTGCATTTCATCCCGGCGGGCGTCAAACATTGCCCGAATCGTGCAATTTTCTTCCATACCGCCGTATACCAGTATAAATCCGTTTTCAATATTCTTTCCCACTGCGGAAAGTTTCAGGCTGCCGCCGGCTGCTTTTGCCGCCGCATGAATTTTTTTCTCAAATCCTGCCGGCAATGCCCGCAAATCCTTCTCGGAGAAATAAATCTCTCCATCCTGCGCCAGCGCATATTTTTCAATCATTTTCTCCAGCATCCCAAAATAAGCGTCCGCATCCATGCCGCATACCTTTTCATAAGCCCGGGCAATCACTTGCGCGATCACTTCCTGCTTGCTCTTTAATGTTTCGGTACGGCGGTACAGGTCATTTGCGGACTGTACCCGCTTTTTATAATTTTCCACATCGGATGCAGATTTTTTCCGGATGCCGTCTGTAATTCTCTCGGCTTCCTTCCTGGAATCGGCCAGGATTTCTTCTGCCTGGCGGTCAGCATCAGCGGCAACGCTCTCTGCCTGCGCCTTTGCTTCCGCAAGAATCTGGTCAATGATTTTTTCTAATCCAGTCATTTTAACTGCTCTCCTTCCTG
>CAZGMH010000021.1:0-20288 GCA_964526765.1 uncultured Eubacterium sp. | reverse complement strand
ATGAAAAACGGATAGAAAGACAGATAGGGAATAAATGAAAAACAGGTAGAGAACAGAGCGAGTCTTGAATTTTTGTGCAACAGTAAAATGCAGGAATGCAACGAAAAAAAGAAAACGTATCCTGCAAATTGCCATATCAACAATGAAAGAACGGCTTTTGACGCCTGAATTCCGTAAATAAATGATATTTGGGAGAAAAAGTTGGCATGAATATTGCGTAATAAATAAACAGAAATATGAAATAAAATATCAGGAGGATAGAAACATGGCAAAAAAATCTTTAGTTGCCCTTGCGAAAGGCGCCGATATCCAGGAAAACGTGACGAAAGTGTTCGATTTGATGGGCGGCGTCCAGAATGTGATAAAACCGAGGACGACCGTTGTCCTGAAGCCAAATGCAGGACATGCGGAGCCGCCGGAGACGTCGGTATGCACAAACCCGGAGGTTGTGCGCGCAGTTATCCGGGAAATCAAGAAAGCGAATCCAAAGCGTATTATTATCGCGGAGGCGGCGGCAATCGGATGTGATACGGAAGAATGTTTCCGCGTCAGCGGTATCGCTGCGGTTGCAGAAGAAGAGGGAGTTGAGTTAAAAGATATCAAGCGTGATAAGGATCTGGTGAATGTAGCCGTGCGCGGATACCGGTCCAATATCGACCATCTGCTTCTCCCAAGATTTTTGATCGAGGCTGACCATCTGGTAAACCTTCCGATTCTGAAGGCACATGCAAGCATGGTATTTTCCGGCGCACTGAAAAATATCAAGGGCGTTGTGCAGGATAAGGTACATATGCAGATGCATCAGCAGAATCTGACGATGGCGATGATGGACGTCTGGAGCGCATGCCGCGCGGATGTCAATATTATGGACGCTATGCATGCGGCCAGCGGATACAGCCCGCATATGCCTGTGCCGATCGATACGAATATGATTCTGGGTTCCAAAGACCCGGTCGCGATTGACCGCGTAGCCTGCGAGGTGGTTGGAATCGATACAACGGCGGTAGATTATTTCCGTGTGGCGGCAGAGACCGGACTTGGCAACTATGATATGGATAATATCGAGGTGGTCGGGAATACGATCGAGGAGAGCTTCAGGAAAATGTGGATTCCATATATCGGCGACATGAGTACGCGGTGGCCGGAATATGATGTGAAATGCGAGGGTGCATGTTCCAGCTGCCAGGCGCTTCTGGCAATCAACATGGAAGAACTGAAGGCGGTAAACGAGTACGACAAAAATGCCGGCATGACAGTGGTAATCGGCGGAAAGAACCAGATTCCAAAGGATATTCCCGATGAGAAGATCGTCCTTCACGGAAACTGTACGAAGAAATATCTGAAAGATCATCCGAATGCGTACTGGATTCTCGGATGCCCGCCAAATGAGCCGGCCCTGTACCTCACCGTCCAGAGAAAAGAAGTTATCAACGGCATGGGGAATCAGGAAGAAGAGATCATCCGCCCATGCATGGCAAGAGACGCCGCGGTATGGCGCGAGTTCGTATTTAAAGCCGCGGAAAAATATTATGAGGAGCATCCGGACGAAAAATAATGGAAGGTTATGTATACGTTGATATGGACGACGATTTCCGAAAATTGCTGAATATAATCTTTTCGGATGAATTTATGCAGAAAAATACAAATTTTGAAAATTTTGAAGCGTTCCAGTATTCCAGCGCAGTCATTGCAAACTGGAAAGCGGACCGTATGGTCTATGCCGAGCTGCTGATGGACAATTTTGTCAAAGAAAGCACCGGATTCTCCACATGGGAGGAGATGGTGAAGGCAGCGGCGGAGGAAAAGTTTGGCGTTTTATAAATCATGTGTTCTCATTTTATAAAATCCCGCAGATATTCCGGTAAAAATCCCGGAATGTCTGCGGGATATTTTTTTTGCTTTATGAGGTTCGGGTATCAAAAGCCTATGCTCTATTTCGAATATGGCAATTTGCACAAGACCATAAATTTTCTAAAATTCGAGCAAAGGCATCGGCGCTTCCATAAACAAACAATAGGCAGATTTTTGCAGTTTTGCGAGCATAGCGTGTACAGAAATCATCTGTCTGAGCACGTTTCGTGCGAGTTTTGATTTCTGTACACAGATAAGCGGCGCAGCAAAACAAAAAAATCAACGTGTTTGTGTTGGAACGCCGAATTCCTTTGCCCGAATATAAAAAACTTATTGTGCAGATTGCCATATATAAAATAAAATATGGGCTTTTGACACCCGAATCTTCATAAGAAATTGCTTTACTGTTAACTAATAATGAAAAATACATTTGTATAATATTTATGTAAAAAACTTAGATAAAAGTATTGACAAAAAGTCGCGTAAGCAGTAGACTACAAATATAAAAAAAATAGGAGGAGCAAATTATGAGAAAGAAACAAATGATTTCGATTCTGATGGCGGGCGCAATGTCAATCGCTTTGTTAGCCGGATGCGGGGGTACAAATCACACGACAGAATCGGGAGCGCAGAGTGTGGATGCGGAACAGGAAACAGCGGATGCAGACAATACCTTTACCGGATTTGACGAGCTTCAGACCATTGATATGTATGGGATGTCTTTCTATGGGGACGGCGGTCTGACAGAGGTAATGGATGCGATCAACGCTATTTCGGAGGAGGAAATCAATGTCCATGTAAATTATGTGCCGATGGATGTGGCTACCTACATGGAGCAGATTGGATTGATGCTTTCCGGAGGCGAGTCCTTTGATCTCGTGCTGGCTACTGCGATTCCGGTCGTATCCTTTGGAACGATGCAGTCTCAAAACGAATTAATGGATATCACAGATCTGCTTCCGAAATATGCGCCGGAGCTGACAGAGATGATGGCGGAATACATTCCGGCGACAACTGTGAACGGCGCCGTATACGGCGTGCCATGTTACCGTCAGTATAACGGAAGCTGCTATCTGGTAATGAGAAAAGACGTTCTGGATGAACTGGGGCTGACAGACCAGGCAAGAGCGATTGCCACATGGGATGATGCGATTGAAATTTTCAAGGCAGTCCAGGAAGCGCAGGATTCCCTGCCGGAAGAACTTCAGACCACATCAGTCGTATGTAACTCAGACGGACAGGGTTCCCTGATTTCCGGAAACAGCTGGGAGACCAGCGCGAATGACTGGTCAGAACATGAAGGATTCGAAGTTCTCGGCGATGCAAACAAACTGATCATGGTTGATGACGACGGACAGGTACAGAATTTCTTTGCATCAGATGAGTACAGGGCGCAGGTTGAATTGGTACACAGCTTATATGAAGACGGTCTGGTATACAAAGATGCCGCTACTGCCGTTGAGACTGGCGATACGTTACTGATGAACGGAGTTTCCTTCGCTACTTTCCTGAGCGCGGAATATGGTGTGGAGGCTACAAAAGGCGCTACCATCGGCAGGGAAATCGTATGCGTGGAACTTTGCGCGATTCCGGTCCAGACTTATTATGTAAACCAGTGGGCATGGTGTGTTCCTACTACGGCTGAAAATCCGGAAGCTGCGGTAGCTTTCATGAATCTGATGTACACAAATGCGGAAATCGAAAATTATTTTGTATACGGCATTGAGGGCAGGGATTATGAGCTGACCGACGACGGAGAGGCGCAGGTTCTTGAAAATGGCGAATATCAGTGCAGCGACTTCCTGTTCGGCAATCAGTTCCTGGCTTATCCGGCGGCAGGAAACGGCGGCAATTTCCGTGAACTGGCGGAAGCCGACCTGAAAGCGGCTGACCAGTCCCCGTATCTTGGATGCGTCGTAAATACAGACCCGATTGCGAATGAACTTACGTCGGTTGCAAATGTCCTGAATAAATATGAGAACGGTCTGGAGAGCGGAAGCCTGGATCCGTCCGTAATCGACACAATGCTTGCGGAACTGGATGCGGCTGGCGCTCCGGAAGTAATCGCTTATTACCAGGATTGTCTGGACGAATGGCTCGCACAGCAGTAAATGTTATAAATATATTTTAGGAGGAATAAGAAAATGGAGTATTCAAATTTCAAACCACTTGACAAAAAGGTAAGCCGCTTTATTGTCGGCACAATGAACATTGTTAACCAGGAGGATAATTCTGCAGATTTTGCGAGACTGGACGCAGCCCTGGAGAGAGGGATCAACACATTGGACACCGCGATGGGATATGGACGCGGTACAACGGAAATTGCCCTTGGGAAATATTTTGAATCCAGAAAGAACAGGGATGATATTTTCCTGATCAGCAAGGCGTGCCATCCGTCACCGTTCAGGACGAGAGTACATGGTTTTGACCTCTCAGCGGATCTCTATGACGCGCTGGTAAAAATGAAAACGGATCATATCGATCTTTATATGCTTCATCGTGACGACGTCAACACACCGGTCAGCGAGCTTGTCGATACATTGTATAAACATTATAAAGAAGGCAAAATCCTGTCATATGGCGTTTCCAACTGGACGATTCCGCGTATCGAGGAAGCAAACGCATATGCGAGAGAGAATGGAATGCCGGAATTTATCGTTTCCAGCCCGAACTACAGCCTGGCAGAGCAGTATTGCGAGCCGTGGGCTCCGGGATGCGTCACAATCAGCGGTCCGGAAAACAAAGAGGCGCGGAAATGGTATGCCGAAAAACAGATGCCGGTACTTGCATATTCCAGCATGGCGCAGGGATTATTCTCCGGCCGTGTAACGAGGGAAAGCTTCGCAGAAAATCCGGATATCGTCAGCCCGCAGTGCGCAAAGGCATACTGTGGGGATACGAACTTTACGCGTCTGGAGAGGGCGGCAGAACTTGCAAAAGCAAAAGGATGCTCAATTCCGCAAATTGCACTTGCATTTATTCTTTCCGGCGATATGGATGTATATCCAATCATCGGAGCAGCCAACGCATCGGAACTTGATTCCAGTATCGGAGCCCTGGATGTCAAATTAACAGCAAATGAAGTTGCTTATCTTGACCTTGAGGCGGATACGTTGTAAAATACTACCTGAAAAGGTAAAAGCCCTGATTCGAGCGGATTATGTACCTCGGATCGGGGCTTTTTCTGCAGCAGTATCTATGTGATATACCAAATCAGGAAGTATGAGGAATGAATATGAAAGAGAGTATGAGCAACATAGAAGTACGGAATATCAACCGCGCCAATATCGTGAAAGTCCTGCTCCGTGAAAATACTTTGACAAAAGCGGGCATTACGCAGGAATTGGGACTGAGTCTTGCCACGGTGAATACTTTTTTAAAAGAGCTTATGGCGGAGGGACTCGTGGAGCGGGGGGAAGTGTTGCAGTCCACAGGCGGAAGAAAGCCTACGCTGTATCAGGTGGTGGCGAACGCCCATATTGCGATTGGAGTTGCCCTGACAGGACACCATATTCGTCTTTCCTATGTAAACTGGAAGCTGGATGTGATTTATTGCGTGAAAGAGAGAATCCTGTTTGAAAATACAGATTCTTACTGGAAATATTTGCGGGAACGGATCGAGCAATTTATGGGACGGAATGGTATCCGGGAAGATAAGCTTCAGGGGATCGGTATAGCGATTGAATCTGAAATTATTGAAAATGGGACGATTGAAGATATCATACCGCAGGGGATTTTCAGGGATATCGACATGGAAAAAGTGCGGGAGATGTATTCCTGCCCGGTCTACTTTTTTGATGATGTAAAAGCGGCGGCTTTTTCACACATTGGCGCTCATAAAGAAAGGAATCGGTATGTATACCTGCAGTTGGACCAGCGGGTAGGCGGCGCTTTGATCTGTGACGGCGATTTTTACGGACTATCGAACAGGACGGGTTCTTTTGGCAATATGCTGGTGGGGGACGGGGACGCCTGGGACTGCGAAAAACAGGGAAAAACCTGTAACTGCAGCGGAAAAGGCTGTCTGCAGTATTACTGTTCCTCCAGAGCCCTTAAACGGGATAAACACGCGAAACTGGAAGAATTTTTCACAGAGATGGAAGAGGGCGGCAATGAGGAATACCGCCAAAGATGGAACAATTACATCGGAAGGCTGGCGATTGCGCTGCATAATTTGCGCGTGATTTTTGATGCGGACATTATGATTGGCGGTGAGATATCGCCGTTTATCCATGCGCGGAAAGAAGAACTGATGAAATTGCTCCATACGGGCGACATTTACAGGGAAGAAGTGGATTATATCCATTTCAGCAAGGGTGAAGAATATGACAGCGCCATCGGAAGCGGTTATCTCGTTGTTGAAAAATGCTGAGAATCTGATGAGAAAATAGTTTCGGGATACGGAAAGCAAATTTTCCGTATCCCGAAATGCATTACAATATTATTATAAAATGAAAAAAAGAAAGTTTTGTTAGTCATACAGCGGCGTGGGGTTTTCCGGGTCGTAGTCATGGGCAACTTTCCCCGGAGCAAGGTTTTTGTAAAATTCCACGATAAGACCTGCTTCCTCCCTCAGATCGAGATAGGAGAAATCCATTGCATATACATCTTCCGGCAGTCCCGGAACAACGCCTTTCATAGCCTGGCCGCGGATCCATGGATCTTTTCCTGTTTCAGCCTTATGGTCGGCAAGAATTTTGTCATAGTCTTCGGACGTCTTTACCGCGATGTGATGGATACCCGGACCATGCTCGTCTAACCACTGCTTGTATGGCGTGTCGCCCACCGGTTCGATCAGTTCAATCTCCATGCCGAATCTGTGAAGAAAAGCCATTTTGGAACAAACCTCGCCTTTAAATGGTTTGCCGCAGATCTGCAAGTCCTCACAGGGACCAAAGCCCGCCATCGGGGAAATTTCCCATGGTCCCATCCCGAGCTTCTCCTCATAATATTTTACGGATTTCTCTAAATCCCTTACGATAATTCCAATCTGGAATAAGTGTGTAAATGCTGGTTTCATATTTTGGTTCCTCCTTGTATATATTTTTTATTTATGATGCTATTATAGCTAGTAATAAAATAAATGTCAATACTTTTATAAAAGACTTATATAAAAATATTGACATAATAAAAATGTTGCTATATAATCTAAGTATGAAAAATTCATGACAATCAATATAAGGAGGCGCAGGAATGAAATTCAGCTTTAGCACAGAGGTTGTGGACCTGAATAATCAGGCTCCGAACCGGAATAAGAGAGAGAGTAAATATTTTTGGGATGAACTTTACCAATTGATCGGGGCGGCCGGATTTGAACAGATTGAAGTGCCCTATGAACCGAAATGGGATTTTGGCGGCAGATCCGGGATTCCGAGGTCTATGCGTTCGATAACGGTTAAATATGGGGATGTAGCATCCTATATGAAGAAAATGAGTGAAATCGGGATTAAGGGAATTTCCTGCATCCATCTGGACCCTTCACTGTTTTGCTCTGGTATGATGGAAATGTATTTTGGGGCGGCCGGACATTATGCTTCCGAGGCCATCGGATTTGCAAAAGAGGCGGGAACGCCGGTTGTCACATTAAGCGCAACCCCCTGCATCTATGCGGTAAATAAGCTGATGAGCGGACGGGAAGGAGGCAGGGAACTGTTTCTTGAGAAAACCGGAGAACTGTTGGCGCAGCTTGCAGGACAGGCAAAGGAAGCGGGCGTAAAGCTCTGTGTGAAGAATGAATACTGGGGGCTGCTTCGGGGAGCGGCAGTCACAGACTTTTTAGATTCTCTGGATGCGGATATCTGTCTGGATGTGGATACGGCAAATCTTCAGATTGCAGGAGTCGATGTCTGCTCCTTTATCGAAAAAAATGCGAAACGAATCGGCGCGGTACATTTTACGGATACTTCCTTTACGGATGACCAGGAGGCGTATTTACAGGCTTTGCCTGAATTCCCGGCAAAGGCGGCGTCAAAAGTATTCTGTGACGTCGGGGAAGGACAGATGAATTTGCGGGAAATTTACAGCGTTCTTCAGTCATGCGGATATCAGGGGGATATCATACTGAACTGCAGGCATTCCTATGATATTTATCGCGCAATTTTAAGAAGCCGCGCCGTGGCGGACAGTATCGCGGCAGAATAGGGGGAAAAAACAGATGGGAAATAATATTAAATTATCACATATGAGCCACTGGAAAACAGTTCCATATAAAAAAATCGATAATTTCCGGGATTTTTATTATGAAGATAAGTCAAATAACAGCTATTACATGGATTGGGACAGAATCCTCCGTTACCACAAGGCGACCGGTTACGAGGGAATTGAGCTGGCGCCGTGGGATCTGACGGAGATTCTTGGATTATTCGGTACGCCGGAGGAGTATACGGCGTTTGCAAAGGATCACGGAATTGAAGTCAGCGGTATGTTCCATGGAGCTGATGATTCCGAAATCGCTTCGAAGTATGACGAAGTGCTGCAGGCAGGAAAAGATGCTATCGATACATTGAAACGGTTTGGGGGAAAGCATTTGAATATGTGCCCTGCGCGAAACTATTACGGTGTGGGGCCGCTGGATGATGAAGCCCTGAAAAATTCTGCAAAGGTGATCAGTGCGATTGGGGAATATGCTGTAGACAACGGCATCCAGATCGGGCTGCACAACGAATTTTTCTGCTCCGTAAATAAAGAAAATCACAGAAAGTTTCTGGAAATGACGGATCCGCGCTATGTTTTCTACTGCCTGGATACGGCGCAGATTGCCCTGATGGGAGATGATGTCCTTGATTTTTATGATACATATGCGGAGCGAATCTGCACGTTTCATTTAAAGGATACCGATTCCAGGGGTGAGCCGGATGAGGTTCGATATAATCAGGATGTGGAAATCTGCGACGACGGACACCGATGGTTCTGGGAGCCGGGCGAAGGAACCCTTCCGTTGGAAGAACTGTGGAAACTGGTGAAAAAGCATGGTTTCAAGGGGTGGTGTACGATTGAGGATGACGGCGCCCCGGATTACCTTGCGGCAATGGCGCTTTCTTCCTACTATGTCAATGAAGTATTAGGAAAAATTTATCGGTAAGGAGAGAAAGAAGATATGGGTAAAAAAATCGGAGTTGGAGTTATTGGGTGCGGGACGATCAGCGATATTTATCTGACAAACCTGACCCAAAATTATAAAAATGTGGAAGTCCTGGCTGTGGCGGATCTGTATATCGAAAAAGCACAGCAGGCAAAGGAAAAATACGGGATTCCGGCAGCGTGTACGGTGGAAGAATTGCTTGCGATGGAGGAAATCTCTATTGTGTGCAACCTGACGATCCCGGCGGCGCACTACAGTGTCAACAAACAGATTCTTGAGGCGGGAAAGCATGTTTATTGTGAAAAACCGCTGACCTTAAGTCTGGATGATGCAAAGGAAATTACGGCCCTTGCAAAGGAAAAAGGGCTGCTGGCAGTCAGCGCGCCGGATACGTTCCTGGGGGCGGGAGCCCAGACCTGCCGGGCGCTTCTGGATGAGGGGGCGATTGGAACGCCCGTGGGATTTACCGCAAATATGACCTGTGCGGGACATGAACTGTGGCATCCGGCGCCGGGCTTTTACTACAAAAAAGGCGGCGGTCCGATGTTTGATATGGGGCCGTATTATCTGACTGCGTTAGTGGCCCTGCTTGGACCGATTAAAAAGATTTCCTGCTTTACCACATCCGGCCGTCCCATCAGAAATATTCTGGGAACGCCGACAGAGAGCGAAGTTCCGACACATTATACGGGAATTGTGGAATTTGCCTGCGGCACGATAGGAACTATGAACATGAGTTTTGATACATGGAGTTCAGACCTGCCCTGTATGGAGATTTACGGTACAAAAGGCAGTATGTCCGTGCCTGATCCAAATGGTTTTTCCGGTCCGGTCAGTGTATTTGACGGCGAAAAATTGCAGGATATTGTGGAAAATTATGATGAAGCGCCGCCGGTTCCGGTACCGCCGCGTCTGTTTGCCATGATTACACAGAGCGCTTCCTGTAAGAGCGAGAGGGAACTTTTGTACCCGGCTGCGGAGGATCCGCGTACAAATATGCGCGGTTTTGGAGTGGCTGATATGGCGCAGGCTTTGCTGGAGGGCAGGGAAAGCCGCCTGAATGCGGACATGTCCCTGCATGTGGTTGAAGCGCTGAACGCTTTTGAGATTGCCGCAAATACAGGTACGGTTTATGAGATGACAACCACCTGTGAAAGACCGGAACCGATGAAGCGCGGACTGGCGTTGTTTGAAGTATAAGAAGGAGGAAATTATGGGTAGACTGGTTACGCTGACCACCTGCCAGTGGGCAGATTTGGATTTTGAAACTTTATGTAAAACAGCAAAAGAGATGGGATATGACGGATTGGAGATTGCCTGCTGGGGAAACAATCTTGACGCAAAGCGGGCTGCTGAAGATTTGGATTATGTCTCTTATATCAAAGAAACGCTGAAAAAGAACGGTCTGGTATGCAAGGCATTGGCTACACATATTATAGGACAGTGCGTGGGGGACTACAATGATCCCCGGCTTGACAATTTTGCGCCGGCAGAGCTTGCAGGGCAGCCGGATGCAATCCGCGCATGGGGAATCGAAACTATGAAGTATGCGGCAGCCGCAGCAAAAAATCTGGGCGTACATATTATCACCGGATTTACCGGTTCGCCGATCTGGAAATATCTCTATTCCTTCCCTCAGACTACGGAGGAGATGATTGAGGCGGGATTTCAGGAAATCTATGATCTGTGGACGCCGATTCTGGATGTGATAAAGGAAAATGACTGCGTATTTGCGCTGGAAGTTCATCCGGGCGAGATTGCTTTTGACTATTATTCCACACAGCGTCTCCTGAAAAAATTTGAGGACCGCCCGGAATTTGGCCTGAATTTTGACCCGAGCCACCTGATCTGGCAGGGGATCAAACCGGAATTATTTTTGCGGGATTTTATTGACCGGGTATATCATGTACATATGAAGGATGCCGCGGTTACGCTGGACGGACGTTCCGGCCTGCTCGGCTCCCACATTGATTTCGGCGATCTGAGAAGAGGATGGAATTTCCGTTCCCTCGGACACGGAGACGTCAACTTTGAGGAAATTATCCGTGTTCTGAATGCTTACGGATATGACGGACCGCTCTCTGTCGAGTGGGAGGATTCCGGCATGGAACGGATCGCAGGCGCGACGGAGGCGGCTGCTTTTGTGAAAAAGGTTGATTTTGAGCCGTCCAATGTAAAATTTGATGACGCCATTGCAAATTAAAGAGGCGGGAAAGGTGGAGAATGTATGAAGCAGACATTAAGCTATGGAATGATCGGCGGCAGTTTAAATGCTTTTATCGGCGGAGTACACCGGATCGGCGTTGATTTTGACGGGCGAGCCTTTTTGAAGGCAGGATGTTTCAGCCGTGACGCATTAAAAAATAGAGAATGCGGGGAATTTTATCATATTGATGAGGACCGTCTGTATGCGGATTATCAGGAAATGGCCGTGAAAGAGGGGCAGAGGGAGGATGGTATTGATTTTGTCACAATTACCGCCCCTAACAACGTGCATTATGAGACGGCAAAAGCATTCCTGGAAAACAAAATCCATGTATTCTGTGAAAAACCGCTTTGCTTTGAAGTGGAGCAGGCTGAGGAGCTAAAGGCTCTGGCAGAGAAAAACGGGCTGCTGTTCGGCGTCAACTATTCTTATTCCGGCAACAATATGGTGAAAGAAGCCAGGGAATTGATTTTAAGCGGACGTATCGGAAAGGTAATCAATGTAAATGCGGAATATTTGCAGGAATATCTTGTGGATGATATCGGCGCCGGAGATCAGAAAATGGTGAAGCTGTCCTCCTGGAGAAAAGACCCAAAGGTGGCAGGTATGTCAAACTGTGTCGGCGATATCGGAACACATATCGAGCATACGGTGTCCTATATGACAGGATTAAAGCTGAAAAGAGTGGCGGCAAAGCTGGATTATTTCGGGCAGCCGCTGGATCTGAACGCAAATATCCTGGTAGAATTTGATAATGGAGCCCACGGGGTATTCTGTTCTTCCCAGGTATGCGTCGGCCATATGAATGGTCTGGTTGTGAGAATTTTCGGTACGGAAGGCGCGATTGAATGGGTGCAGGAAAATCCAAATATTCTTTCCGTTACACTGAAAGGCCAGCCAACTCAGATTTATAATCGCGGTATGGGATATGTGTCAGAGCGTTCCGCGCAGGTAAACCGTATTCCATCCGGCCATCCGGAGGGCCTGTATGAGGCGTTCGGCAATATGTACAGCGTTTGGATCAACAGCATTTTGAAAGTGAAAAACAAAGAAACACTTTCCGGTTATGACTATGATTTTCCATCTGTGGATGATGGAATCGCAGGCGTGAAATTTATCCGCGCATGTGTGGAGAGCAGCAGGCAGGATGCCGCCTGGGTGGAAGTGTAGACGGAAATCAGTATTTTAAAAAATCAGAACCACCGGACAGGGTGGTTCTGATTTTTTTTAATCTTTTTTATGCGGATAATCAATGTTATACAGCTTGATTTTCCGTGATATGGTCGATGCGTTGATGTTCAGCTTCTGTCCGGCTTCCCGAAGGTTTCCGGAGGTTTTCAGGGCCTTTTCCAGAAGTGTTTTTTCAAATTGTGCGACCGCCGTGCTGAAATCAAGGTCGTCGGGAGTTTCCGGTTCTGTCTCTTGGGAGATATCCAGCAGGCTTGTGATGACAGAATCATCAATCTGTCCCAGACCGGAACTGCACAGCACCAGATATTCGATAATGTTTTCCAGTTCTCTGATATTGCCCGGCCACTGATATTGCTGCAGATAACGCATCTGCTGTTCGGTCAGGGCGAAGGGGCGGTTATATTTCTTTGAGAAAATTTCAATAAAATGGCTGCTCAAAGCTTCGATATCAGCCACCCGTTCACGAAGCGGCGGCATATGGATCGGTATGACATTTAACCGGTAATACAGATCCTGCCGGAAAGTCCCGTTCGCAATCTTTTCTTTTAAATCCGAGTTGGTCAGCGCCAGAAAACGGATGTCCAGTTTAATGGTTTTTGAGCCTCCGATGCGGGTGATCTCCTGCTGCTGGATGGCGCGGAGCAGTTTTACCTGTAAATCCATCGGCATGTCGCCGATTTCATCCAGCATCAGGGTACCGTGGTTTGCCATCTCAAAAAGTCCCTGTTTTCCCTTTGCGTTTGCACCGGAAAAAGCTCCTTTTTCATAGCCAAACAGCTCCGATTCCAACAGGTTGGCGGGGATGGCGGCACAGTTTATTTTTACAAAAGGCTTATCGCTGCGGCTGCTGTTTCTGTAAATCTCATCGGCAATCACTTCCTTGCCGGATCCGGATTCCCCGGTGATGAGGACGGTGGCGTCCGAAGGAGCCACGTGCCTGATCAGCGCCCAGATATTTGCCAGCGTAGTGTCCTTTCCAATCATATTGTCAGAAAGATTATTTTCGGAATTTGGGCATGAGCCATCCTCCGGTTTTACCTTTTGAACCTCCTTCACAAAGGCTGTAAAATCTGTTTTTAATGCCTGCAGGGATACGAACGGGCGGCTGCATGCGATGACCTGATGCAGATTTCCTTCCTTATCGAATACCGGGGTAGCGGAGACATAGCCGGGCAGCGGGACGCCGGTTCCGTATGTGGTGGACAGCCGGAACGCAGGCGCGCCTGTTTTCAGGACGTCCGGAATTGCCCCTCCCGTATAAAGCCTGTCTTTGTTGATCAGATCGTCCACTGTGTGATACAGCACACGCTCCGGCGCGATACCGGTGTTTTTTGTATAGGCAGGATTGACATAGAGTACCTTGCCGTTTTTATCTGTGATAAAGATACTGTCGTCAAGTCCGTCGACGACCTGTTTAAAATCAATTCCCCTGTCCAGAAAATAGTTCAGTTTTTTATCAATCTCTTTTAATTCATCCGAAATTTTTGCGTCTGACGATTCGTTAATGACATTTTCCAGCATCTGCCGAATCTGACAGATGGCGAGATATTGATCCATGTGTTTTCCTTTCCTTTCTCAGCGTGTTGGGATTTTGTGTTTCCATTATAGCAATTCTGCAGTTTTTTGTAAACGCAGGAAGATTCATTTTGTTTGAGATGCGCAACAAATATATTGATGTGATGCAACAGGCAGGAAAAGATACGTTCCGGGAAAGTGGAAAAACGGCGGAAAAAGATTGCCGGAGGATGTTCAAAAACTGGCATGACTTTTGCGAGTAATATGGATAACTATTGAAAACCAATAGGCTCATTTACAAAAAACCAGAGGAAAAGGAGATAAAATCATGGGAAAACAAGTATTAGTTGACTTATCACATCCATTCGGAAGAGGAAATCCATTATGGCCGTCAAACGGAGATTTTCATATTGACAGAGTGCAGCATATGCCGATGCATTACAGATTGCTGCAGACATTTAATGATTTCCATATGCACAACTCCACACATGCGGATTCCCCGTCCCACGTTATCCCGGAGGGCGCGTTTACGCATGAACTGCCATTAGAGAATTATTATGGCGAGGCTGTATGTCTCGATATTCCGAAAAGCCACTGGCAGCTGATTACGGTGGAGGATATCGAAAACGCTGCGAAAAAAGTAGAGGGCGGAATCAAAGAGGGAGACTGGGTGCTCCTCTGTACCGGTATGCATAAGCGCTGGGGCGAAAATGACGATTATTTTGCATACAGCCCGGGACTTTCCATCGAAGGCGCAAAATGGTTTGTAGAGCATAAGGTCAAAGGCGTAGGTTTTGATATGCAGGCAATCGACCATATCCTGTATACCTATGCCGCGCAGCACGGCCCCGGCCCATATGTTCCGAGAATCATCGACGAATACAGAAAAGAATTCGGCCATGACCCGCTGGAGGATTTCCCGGAGTGGGAGCCATGCCATGAAATTCTTCTTGGCAATAATGTGATGGGTATCGAAAATCTCGGCGGCGATATCGAGAAGGTAAAAGGCCAGAGATTTATGTTCTGTGCATTCCCATTGAGATGGTACATGGGTGATGGAACGATTGTCCGCGCAGTTGCGTTTATTGATGAGGACAAGATTAATAAAGACGTTCCGGATCGTGTTTACAAATACGGCGTATATTAAAACGTTTGGAAATTTGGGGAAGACGGTCGCCGGATAAGGAAATCCCCCGCAAAGCGGGGGATTTTTGTGAGAGTTGAATGTATGGGAACCGTCAGAGGGAGCTTATTTCCCGGACGGAAACCTGATTGGACTGCGCAGGGGGAGCAGCGCACAGGGCGATGACATGTCCGCTTTCCAACACCTGCTGAAAGAAAGAAAAACGTGTGTCGGAACATGTGATGTCCCAGGGCTGTACGGAGCAGTCAAACTGAAAAGATACATCCGTCAGGGGAAGGGACAGCCCGCATCCGACCTGTTTTAAATAGCTTTCCTTCAGCGTCCAGTAGCGGTACAGCCATTCCAGACGCAGAGATTCGCAGGCGGCGGACCGTTCGAAAAAGTCTCTTTCCTTTGGGGTAAGCAGCCTGCGAAGCAGCGCGTCCGGGAAAGGACGGATTTTTTCGGCGTCGGTTCCTATGGGATGCGTATCGAATCCGCAGATTACAAGACCGTCACAGTGGCTGATATTAAAGTGGATGCCGGGATATTCCGGCAGATATGGTTTTCCGTGTTCATGAAGCCGGATTTTGCTGTCAGGCTCATCGGATGACAGCCGGATATGGAACAGCTCATCCAGCCCCCGACGAAGCAGAGCGCGTCCGAGTTCGTGTTCCTGCCTGTGGATTGCGCCCGCCGTCCTGCCGGCTGCCGGGGTATAGGAATAAATGTACAGAGATGGCATTATGCGCCTCCTTTTTTCCATTATCATACCGCGGATATCTTAAAATGTCATCCTTTTTTGGGAAAAACACTGTGCGGGGGACAGCGCAGCCACATGTGCCGTTACACGTTTCAATATAACATATGTATTATATCGAAACGCAGAAATTATATTATAAATATTATGATATACACCGTAAATTATATGTATAGAAGGAGAATCATCAAACGAGAATGGAGGTTTTACCATGAGTATACTTGACCAGATTTATGAAAAAGCGAAAGAAAATCCCAGGAAAGTTGCGTTCCCGGAAGCGTTAAACGAGAAAATGATGCAGGCCGCATACGAAACCGGAAGAGATAAATATATTATTCCGGTCATGGTCGGCGATGCAGAAGAAATTAAAAAGACCGCGTTGGAGAGAGGGTATGATCCGGAAGTATTCGTTATCGTAGATATCAATGAGGAGACTTACAAAAAAGAGCTGATTGACCGTTATGTGGCGATTCCGACGACGCTGCTGAAGGAAAAACCGCTGAACCGCCGCATGAAAGACCCGCTTTTCTATGCAATGGTGATGCAGGCAGTCGGAGATGCGGATGTTACCTTTGCGGGAATTGACAATACGACGGGGGACGTCCTGCTGGCAGGGCAGACGATTATTGGACTGAAACCGGGAATCAGCACGATTTCCAGCATCGGCCTTTGTGACATTCCGGGTTATGAGGGAAGTGAGGGCAGCCTTTTGGCTGTCGGCGACAGCGCGGTCTGCACAAACCCGAATCCGGAGCAGCTTGCAAGTATTGCGGTTTCCGCCTGCGATACGGTGTCGTCCCTGCTCGGCTGGGAACCGAGATGCGCAATGATCAGCTATTCCACGCTGGGAAGCGGGCAGGGGGAACTGATTGACAAGGTGACGGAGGCGCTGAAAATTGCACAGGAAATGCGTCCGGATCTGGCGATTGACGGGGAATTTCAGCTTGACGCCGCAATCAAACCGGAAGTGGCGGCAAAGAAGGTGAGCCGGGAAAGCAAAGTGGCAGGGAAAGCAAACGTCCTGATCTGGCCGGATTTGAATGTGGGAAATACGGCAGTGAAATTGATTCAGACGTTCGGACATGCAAATGCATACGGTCCGATGCTCCAGGGATTTAACAAAATTGTCTGCGACTGTTCCAGAGGGGCGCCGGTATCTGAGATTAAAGGAAATATTGTAATATCTGCCGTGCGCGCGGCGGGAAGCGAAGAATAGGGTGTAAAAGAGATGAAAAATTATAAAATATTTGCAATCAATCCGGGTTCCACGTCCACGAAAATTGCGTTGATTGAAAATGACGAAATTCTGTTTTCGAAAAACGTTTCCCATGAGGCGTCCATATTGGATAAATTTCAGGAGATTTCGGATCAGATGCCTTATAGAAAAGAGACTATTCTCCGGCTTTTAGAGGAAAACGGGGTATCGCTGGAGGGAATCGACGCCTGCGTCGGGCGCGGCGGCGGTCTGATCGCAATGGAAGGCGGTACATACGAGATCGACGAACTGCTGCTGGATCACGCAATACGGGGTGCGAACGGGGTGCGCCATCCGGCCCAGCTCGGTCCGCAGCTTGCAAAGGAGTTTGCGGCAAAATATCACTGTCCGGCCTTTGTTGTCAATCCGCCGGATGTGGATGAACTGCAGGATCTGGCGCGTCTGACCGGAATTAAAGGCGTAAACCGCGTGATCCACCTGCATGCGCTGAACCTGAAAGAGACTGCAATCCGCCATGCGGATTCCCGGGGGACGAGATATGAGGAGCAAAACTATGTAGTCTGCCATATCGGAGGCGGCATCTCGGTGTCCGCCCACAGAAAAGGGAAAATGGTGGATGGATATGATATTGTCGGCGGCGAGGGACCGATGGCTCCCACCAGAAGCGGTTCTGTCTCCGTCTCAGATCTGCTGGGCTATGCAGAGGGCAAAGATTTAAAGGATGTAAAAAGCGTGTGTACGAAAAACGGCGGTCTGGTGAGCCATCTGGGAACCTCCGATGCGCTGGAGGTCAGCAGGCGCGCCGGGGCGGGAGACGCCTATGCGAAGATGGTCTGGGATACGATGATTTATCAGATTAATAAATGCATTGGCTCTATGGCGGCTGTCCTCCACGGGGAAGTGGACGGAATTCTGCTCGGCGGAGGAATGGTTTACAATGAGAACCTTGTGGGGCAGATTCGGGAAGCCTGCGAATGGATTGCGCCGGTTTTCCCCTATCCCGGAGAGTTTGAGATGGAAGCGATGGCGTCCGGAGCTGTCCGCGTGCTGTCCGGCAGGGAGCAGGTGAAGAAGTACACAGGAAAGCCGGTATGGAGTAAATTTGATTTTGAATAATCGTTTATTTGCCGGCCGGATTTTGCGCGGGAGCAACTGCGCAGTGAATAACAATCATTTTGAAATATGGAGAATCAAACATGAGTGAAAAAAAGAATATAGCTGTCCTCGGAGCCGGGAAGATGGGACTTGGCATTGCCCAGCTGTTTGCCGGCAGGGGACATGAAGTAAAAGTAATTTATGTCTATGATGACAAAACACGTTATGATGCCAGGGAAGTTATTCGGGGAAACATGTCCGTTCTAATTGAGAATGATGTATTGAGCCAGGCGGAAGCTGACGCGGCGCTGGAACGTATTGATTTTGTGGATACCATTGAGGAGACTGTCGGTTTTGCGGATATTGTGTTCGAGGGAATTATTGAAAATCTGGAAATCAAGCAGGACTATTTTGCAAAAATGGATGCGCTGTTTCCGGTATCTACCATCCTTGCAACAAATACTTCGGCCATCAGTATTACCGAGATAGCGGAAAAATCGGTACATAAAGAGCGTATCATCGGCACCCACTACTGGAACCCGGCATATCTGATTCCGCTGGTGGAAGTAATCCGGACAAAATATGTGTCTGATGAGGTGGTCAAAGCAACCTTTGATCTTCTGGCAGAAGCCGGGAAGAAACCGGTTATCGTAAAAAAAGACGTGCCGGGATTCCTGGCAAACCGGATGCAGCACGCGCTGTTTCGGGAAGCGCTGTCCATCATTGAACACGATATCGCGGACCCGGAGGATGTGGACGATGCCATCCGTTACGGCTTCGGGATGCGGCTCGGCATTGCGCCTCCCATCGAGGTAATGGATATGGGCGGCATGGACCTGACCTATTCCATCCATGAATACCTGTTCCCCCATATTGAAAATTCCACCACTCCGTCCAGACTGCTGTCGGAGTGCATAGAGAGAGGGGATCTGGGATTTAAGACCGGAAAAGGAATTATGGAGTGGCCGAAAGAAAAAGCGGACGCGGCAAATAAGGAGCTGACCGAGGGCTTAATCAAAGTGGCGAAAGCATTGGGACGGCTCTAAGCGTCAAATGGCAGACGAAGAAAGGAAAAATCATGAGAAATGTTGTAATTGTAGCAGGATGCAGAACCCCGATCGGAACGATTGGCGGGCAGTTTAAGACAGTAGTACCATCTGAACTGTCCATACCCGTCATGCAGAATCTGGTGGAGCGCGCCGGAATCGACGCGGCGCTCATCGAGGACGTCATCTGGGGATGTAATTATCAGAGAACCTATAAGGAAAATAACCTGGCGCGCGTGGCGGCGGTGAAAGCCGGTCTGCCGGTGACAGTACCCGGAATTACGATACACCGCAACTGTACCTCGTCCATGTCGGCGATCCAGATGGGATATTATCAGATTAAGGCGGGGGAAGCAGACTGCATTATGGCAGGCGGCGCGGACAGCATGAGCACGGCTCCCCATATGGTTTTCAACGCAAGATATGGTCAGAAATACGGACATATGGAAATGCGGGATTCCATGTGGGATTCCCTGACGAACCTGGGCGTCGGCCCGGCAATGGGAATTACCGCGGAAAATGTGGCGGATAAGTATGAGATTACGAGAGAGCAGATGGACGCATATTCCCTCCGCTCCCAGCAGAGAGCTGTCGCTGCGATTGATGCGGGAAAGTTTGAGGAAGAAATTATTCCGGTAACGGTGTCATCCCAAAAAGGCAGCGCCGTATATACGACAGATGAGTATCCAAAGCGTGATGCCACGCTGGAGGGACTTGCAAAATTGAAACCCGCGTTTAAAGAGGGCGGCAAGGTCACGGCGGGCAACGCTTCCGGCATGAATGACGCGGCTTCCGGCGTGATACTGATGGAGGAGGAGAAAGCGGGAGAACTCGGCTGCCCAATCCTGGCGCGGATCGTGAGCACGGCAACCACAGGCGTGGAGCCGGAACTGATGGGGATCGGGCCGATCAGCGCCACGCAGAAAGCGCTTGAAAAAGCAGGATTGACCATCGATGATATTGATTTGTTCGAAATTAACGAGGCGTTTTCTTCACAATGCCTGGCATGTCAGAAGGAGCTGGGTATTCCGGATGATAAGCTGAATGTAAACGGCGGCGGTATTTCCCTTGGACATCCGGTGGGGGCAACCGGCTCCCGTATCGTGATTTCCCTGATGTATGAGATGAGACGCCGGGGGAACCGTTACGGTGTGGCGACGCTCTGTGCGGGCGGCGGCATGGGCACCGCAGTGGTGATTGAGAC
>CAZGMH010000020.1:0-20584 GCA_964526765.1 uncultured Eubacterium sp. | reverse complement strand
GCTCCCACAGAAGCCGCTGAGGATGCCGCAAAGGACACCGTTTTATTTGTGTCCACTTCGCCTGTCAGCGCATTTTTTACCGCATTGATAATGCCCCGCGAGCTGTAAGTCGCACCGGATACCACATCCACATCCAGGCTCTGCTTCTCAATAATTTTATCAATTACGCCCTTTGCCCGGTTAAAAAATGCGTCGTCGTCCGCTTCCACTTCCACAACTTCAATCGCTGCAATCTGCCTATCCTTAATCTGTACTGCGACAGTGATATCTCCCGCAAATCCGGTTCCGGTTCCATAATATACTCCGTCCTCCAAATCAAAAGAACCGACTACGGCGTCTTCCGGCTCTGCCTGGGCGTTCTGCTCCTCATTATTCTCATTATTCTCATTATTCTCATCATTCTCAGATACCTCTGACGCCTCCACCTCGTAAACCGGCGCTTCATATCCATACAGGGAAGTACCGATGCAGGCTGCCAGGACAACGGCTGCGAGCATCGGTCCAAACGATTTTATCCGTTTAAAAAAATCCATATCACTCATCCTCCCTGATAATCTGCACTTCATAATCTGATTGAAACCGGTCTGCGATTCCCTCTGTCACATATACGGTTCCGCTCTCATCCATCAGAATCGTATCAAACTCTTCGCTGTGCGCCCTCCAGAAATCGGACGCCTCATCCAGCCCCATGATAAACAGGGAAGTCGATAATCCGTCTGCCAGGGCGCCGTCCGCGCTCACAATCGTGACGGAAACTAATCCATTGTCTGCCGGATATCCGGTATCGGGATCGATAATATGATGATAGGTTACACCATCCTGCTCAAAATACCGCTCATATCCGCCGGAGGTAATCACCGCAACATCCGCCGCCTCAAGGACGCCGATATATCCGTCCTCTTCATCCGGGCTTTGAATGGCAACTCTCCAGAAGCTGCCGTCCGTCTTGGTTCCCATCAGCTGTACATTGCCGCCAAGGCTTACCATGCCGCTGACAACGCCATACTCCCGGTAAATATCCATAATTCTTGAGGATGTATATCCTTTGGCAATGCCGCCAAAATCAATCATCATCCCTTCCCGTTCAAAGGAAACCTCCGAATTTTCTTCATTGTAGACAACGCCCCCGGAATCTACAAGGGACAAAAGCTCCTGCAGCGTATCTTCAGACGGCACGGAATACTCCTGTGTGGTAAATCCCCATGCTTCCATCACAGGATAAATGGTAATGTCAAACTTTCCGTCTGTCATTTCATTCAGCTCCAAAGACCGTTCCAGCAGATACGCCGTATCTGACGAAAGCACGCCCCCGCCGTTTTTATTGACGGCAGCCACTTCACTGTTTTCATCTCCGGTAGAGAGAATGGCGTCCAGACGTTCAATCTCCTCCACGGCGGCTTCCACTGCTTCTTCCGCCCTGTCCCCGTATGCAGTTACGGTCATATATGTATCCATAGCAAATACATCCCGGACGGCCGGGTCTGCTTCTCCCGCAATTTGAGCTTCTCCGGCAGATTCCTCCGCCTCCGTCCGGCTCACGCTGCCGCTGTCCGCCGAAACATTATTTTCGGAATTTCCGCATCCTGACAGGGTCAACGCACACACGGCGGCAGCCAGCAAAAATCTCTTCCGGTTCATGTATTTCATCATATATTTCATCATGCATTTATCTCCAAAGAAAGTAAATTTAATTTACTTCTGTTAGCTGCTTCATATTTTTGTTAGGCATCAAAAACCATAGTTAGTATAAGTTAGCATCATCTGATTGTCAATCCGACTATTTGATAAGTTTTCTCAATGAGCGAAAAATCCATGGAATGTTTGAAAGAAGAAGTCAAAAAGGGACAGCGCCGTTCTGACACTGTCCCTGTATTATTCTATTTTTCAGAAGATTTGATTAAATGGTTATCCTGAAGCGCATCGTATCCTTCTTCACCGGTGCTGATACGAATTGCATTTTCTACGTTGTATACAAAAATCTTACCATCGCCCACATGACCTGTGTAAAGGGCTTTCTTAGCCGCGTCGATAACCGTTCTCGGAGAAACCTTGCTTACCACGATATCTACCTGAATCTTAGGCAGCAGGTTCATATCCATCGTAACGCCGCGGTATTTGCTCGTTCTGCCGTGCTGGGCGCCGCAGCCAAGCACGTTTGTCACGGTCATACCATTGATGCCGATTGCCGCCATCGCCTCGTTGAGGGCGTCGAACCTGCTCTGTTTTGCATAAATCGTAACCTTTGTAATGCTTACGTCGCTTCCTGTTGCAATAGACGGATCCGGGGTGCGGACCTGTACCGGCACAGCCTCGTCGATAGGCACCGGATTTTCCGGAAGTTTTACATTATAAGAGGAGGAGAAGTTGTTAATGCTGGAAGCCAGTGCAAAGTCCGCATATGCGCTTGCAAGACCATGCTCTGTCTGATCCAGACCTGTAATTTCCTCTTCTTCCGAAACACGGAGTCCGAAAATCGCTTTGATAACCAAAAATGCGATTGTGATCGTAACCGCAGCCCAGGCAAGAACTGACACAATACCTAAGCACTGAAGACCCAACAGTTTGAACCCGCCGCCGTAGAACAGACCAACCATTTCATTTCCCGCCGCATCCGCAATGCTGTACCCCGGAGCCTTATTTGTCGCAAACAAACCAACCGCCAACGTACCCCAGATACCGTTCATAAAATGAACTGCCACGGCGCCGACCGGGTCGTCAACCCGAAGCTTATAATCGAGAAGCCATACGCCGAATACTACTAACAAGCCTGCCACGGCGCCAATCACGACCGCACCCAGACAATCCGTCACGTCACAGGGGGCTGTAATCGCCACCAGACCTGCCAGGGATGCGTTCAGGCACATAGATACATCCGGTTTGCCATATTTTAACCATGTGAAAATCATACAAACTACTGTTGCAACAGACGGAGCTACTGTTGTTGTCAGGAAAATAGAACCCAACTGCCCAATGCTTGTCGCGGCAGCTCCGTTAAAGCCGTACCATCCAAGCCAGAGGATGAAGCATCCCAGACATCCAAGCGCAAGGTTGTGTCCCGGAATCGCATTGACTTTGCAGATTTTACCGTTTTTGTCTTTTGCGAATTTTCCGATACGCGGACCAAGGATCGCCGCGCCAATCAATGCGCACGTACCGCCTACCATATGGATTGCGCAGGAACCTGCGAAATCATGGAAGCCAAGCTGCGCCAGCCAGCCGCCGCCCCAGATCCAGTGGGCCTCGATCGGGTAAATCAAAGCGGAAATCACGGCTGAATATACACAATAGGATAAGAATTTCGTCCTCTCAGCCATTGCCCCGGATACGATTGTCGCCGTTGTCGCACAGAAAACCAGGTTAAATACAAAGCTTGAAAAATCAAAATCGCCATATGCCGTAAAAATATCAAATCCGGGTTTTCCGATGAATCCGATAAGATCCTCTCCCATCAATAGTGAAAAACCAATCAGGATGAACATTACCGTACCGATACAGAAGTCCATCAGGTTCTTCATCAAAATGTTACCTGTATTTTTCGCCCTGGTAAAACCGGCCTCCACCATCGCAAAGCCGGCCTGCATCCAAAATACCAGCGCAGCGCCGATCAAAAACCACACGCCAAAAATGTTATCGCTGACAAACGTCATAATTTCTTCTGTCATAATTTATTATCCTCCTTTTTTGGAACGTTTGCACAAAGACTTTTATTTCACGGGAAATTGCCTTGCAATATTCCGGTAAAATAAAAGACGCGTTATCTGATGCTAGCCTGCAGATAACACGCCTTTGTGCCGAAACCAAAGATTTCTATTTTACAATCACTTATAAAATAGAAAAAGGCACCGGAAGCTTATTCTTCACAGCACCTTTGCCTTTGATATATGTATATTACCTTTTTTTACATTAAAAGTCAATAAAAAATATTAAACTTTTATAAATTCGTGCAAATTATAGAATTTGTTTTGTTTTTGGCACGTTTTTTGTGCATTTCAACCATAGTACGTTTTTCGTGATTTTTCCGTCTTATTTTACCTGTTTTCCGCTGCCGGCTCTATTGTATTGTCTTATATTTTTTAACGACATGGTTATATAACGTCCTGACCGCAGGAGCCAGAAAATTGGGATTTAACGCCGATATCCCTATGATCCGGTACGCTTTTGGCAGGGTTCGGTAAGTATCTACCGCATAGGGAATGTCATTCATAACGAGTTCCGGCATAATGCACATGCCAAATCCCGCCGCCACCATCGCAATCGTGGACAAATCATCCACCACATGATAATTGGAACGGACATTCAATCCGTTTTGCTTCATAAAATTTGCAATGTCCGCGTCTGTCGTCTCCATCTGGGAAACAAAGACCTGATCTTTCATCTCATCCGTCGTCATAAAAGAACCGCCGTGCCTTTTTTGGAATCCCTTTGGGACTACGCACAGCAGCGGGTCTTCGTAAAGCGGCTCGATGGGCAGATCCCCCGCGCTGGATACGGACAGGAATCCGATATCCACAATGCCGCTCTTGATCCAATAGGATACGTCCGCATAGGTCCCCTGATAAATCACGATGTTGATATCGGGATATAATTCTGCAAAAGAATGGATGATATCCGTCATCCAGTTTGTACATACACTGGAAAAACACCCGACTTTCACATCGCCCTGCTGCAGCCCGTTCAGCCCCGCAATCGCCTGTTTTAAACTCTCATCGCTGTTTAAAACCGCATTTATATATGGAAGAAGCTGCTCCCCGTAGTTCGTCAGGGATACTCCCGACTTATTTCTCGTAAAAAGTGAAAAACCCAGCTCCTGTTCCATATTGGAAACCGCATGGCTGACAGCGGAGGGCGTCAGACTCAATACTTCCGCCGCCTTCTGAAAGCTTCCCTGTTCCACCACCGTCTTAAAAACCTGATAAGATAAAAGCGTCATAGTGCTCCCTTTCTGTTTATTATCGGATAAAGCCATAGACTGACCGCATAATCAGATTCTACCTGTCCAGCAAAAATATACTTTCTTCCTTTTCCATATTATAATACAGATCCGCCGGATTTTCCTCAAAAATGCACACCTGTATGATCCGGTTTAATTCTTCATATTCCGGACAGATATCCGAAAACCGGTTCGGGCATGCGTCAAGCAGCCCGGGCTGATATGCCAGACGCTGCCTGTTCTCCAAAACAGCGCCATAGAAAATATCTGCCTCCACCAGATCCTGAAACATGTGGCTGCCAAAAGAAAGCTCCGGCATGTACCCCGCCTCGCTGTATGCCACTTCGAAGATTGCCTCCACGCCGCTGATATCAGCAAATGTCACCGGAACGCCAAGCTCCGGTGAAGATGTGCCGATACGTCCCGGCACAATCAGCGCCACGGACATTCCTCTTCCCTTAAAATAAGCGTTCAGCTTTCCCACAGCGCGCGCCACGCTGGGCTTTTGGGCATACGGATAGCTGTAGTATCCATATGCGTCCACCTTCACCACTGCGGAAATCTTTGCATGTCTGGAACGTCCCATACAGCATCCGCATATATGTATCACTGTTTTTTCCGGCTGCGCCTCGGGGATCGCCACTTTCTGATCGTCGGTGCAGACCTGCAGCGGACGGCATTGGAGCAGATTGACCGCAAACTCCTCATTCTCTCCCAGGTTTACCGTAAACTCGATATCCACCGGGGAACCGTAAACCTTTTCCAGTGTTTTCAGCATATTTTGCATCATCTTTGTAAACACGGTATTCTTTGCCAGTCCCTGACAGGATATAAAATAGACCATCCTGTAGTCCCCCCGCTGGCGCAGCATATTTTCTGCGTCCGTATCATGCTCCAGCAGATTTTTCCTGCTTTTCATCGGAAGCAGATCGAGGACATCCTCCATGGACGCTTCCACAAGCTCATTTTTTTCCGTATCCAGCATATCCATTTTCCGTTGGGAATACCGATGCCGCTCCGACACGCCCGGACGGGCGTAAGCCATCGGCCGGTCCAGTGCAATCAGCCTCGGATAATCCCCCTGCGTGCGGTCCACCGCTTTTGTCCCCAGTCCGGCCACAATGCGCAGCATCCCCGCCGCCGGATCCATATTCTGCATAAACCGGTATGCACTGTAGGAAAAGCCGACGCCCGCCGCACAGGGCATGAAATACGGTCCAAAATAAGATCCCGATACCCGCTGTACCAGCAATGCCATCTGTTCATCCCGGCTTTGCAGATTTCTCTGCAGGCGGTATTCCAACGCAGATTTATCCAGCGTGCTGGCATATACCTTTTTTACCGCCTCCTCAAATTTTTCCAGCCGTTCCTCCTGCGCTCCCGCATTGACACAGAAAACCGACTGATATTTTCCGGCGAACGCATTCCCGAACCCATCCTCCAGAATACTGCTGGAACGCACAATAATCGGGCTTCTGCCGAAATAATCCAGCATCTTCCGGAACCTGTCCCTGATATCCTCGGGAAAATGGCCGTCCAGAATTGCCCGCTGGAATTCCTCCGCCACCTTAAAATATCCCTCCGGGGTGCGATGCTTCAGGCGCAAATCCCAACAGCCGTTTTCCACCAGGAAAGTATAAAATACATCTGAACCGATAAAAAAGGAATCATGGGGTTCCATATATTGCCGGTACTGCGGCATTTCACGCTCCAGGATTTTTCTCGCCAGCAGCATCCCGCAGGCTTTTCCGCCGATCATCCCTGTTCCCACCATGCGGTCGCGGACAGCAAAGTAATCCTCCGCTTTAAAATACCGTCCTACCAGTTCCCGCAGCCTGTAATCCCTCGTCATCATCACCCGGCACATAAACTGCAGGGATTCCTCCGGCAGGACGCCTGCCTGATGCCGGATTTTCGCCTGACGGAAGAAACGGTCCCAGCTGTCTGTCTCCATCTCATCTTCCATGCTCTGCCATTTGTTCAGCATTTCATAATACCGGCTGGTTTCCATCCCGTCCGTCAACGCATGGAAATCGCCGTCGCCGGGACGGTACATATGGGGCAAAAACATCTTCCATGTATAGCGGTTCCAGACTTTCAGGGGATGCACATACAAAATATCATTGTCCCCATAAACATCAATCAGAAGCTGCGTAGTCTCGCGGATTTTCGCAATAGCCTGGTTGGAATGCCGCCCCCGTATGATCGGGAAAAACGCCACCGTATCCAACTGGAACAAAAACGGGCAGGTCAGCTTGAAAAAATTTCCCATCATCAAATCCGTCGCCCAGGCGATCTGCAGCTCGGAAAGGCAGTCAAACACGTAAAACGCATCCCTTCCCTCTTTCTCGATAATATTGTGTATCGCCACAGAAAATGTCTCAAACCGGTGCGTCAGTTCCACCGGATAAATTTTCACCCCCTTTTGTTCTTCCACAAAAGGGGCATGGGATGCAAAACGGATATAAATCAGATTCCGTTTGTCGGCAATCGCCTGTTTCACGAAAGGCTTCATGAAATATTCAAATTCCGAAAGCTGCGATACCTGCCAGACGACATTATCACCCAGCCGGATAAAGTCAAACGCCGTGTCCATCTCCGGAATACCGGATAAAATCTTTTCAAATGCTGCCAAGATGTTTCCCTCCAGTCAAAAACTGCCTAACGCGCGCATTTATAAAGTAATTCCTCCCAACGGCGGTCTACTTCCGCCTGGAACTGCCCGATCAAATCCTCATTGCCCGGCCTGAACAGATGTTTAAATCTCCCCTGTTCCCGCAGGAAATCCTCGATCGGAAGCTTTTTCCTCGGCTCATAGGTGAGACGCCATTTGCCGTGCTCCACCTCGAACATCGGCCAATAGCAGGTTTCCACAGCCAGCTTACAAATCTTCATAATGTCCGGCGTATCGTAACGCCACCCTCTCGGACACGGAGCCATAATATTTAAAAATGCGGCTCCCTCCGTGTAGATTGCTTTTTCTGCCTTTTTGTGTAAATCGGAAAAATTTCCGATCATTGTCGTCTGCCCCACATAAGGCACGTCGTGGTCCGCAATAATGGCTGCCAGGTCTTTCCTGTTCTGCATCTTTCCGTTTGACTTGCTGCCTACCGGCGTGGTCGTCGTGTCCGCGTACATCGGGGTCGCGGAGGAACGCTGGATACCGGTATTCATGTAAGCGCCGTTATCGTAGCAGACATATACCATATCGTGATTGCGCTCCATAGCCCCGGACAAAGACTGGAGGCCGATATCATACGTACCGCCGTCGCCGCCAAACGTAATAAATTTGAACGTCTGGTCTTTTGGCAGCCGCCCTCTTTTCCGGAGCGCCTTATATGCCGTCTCAACGCCGCTGAGCGTCGCTCCCGCATTTTCAAACGCGTTGTGAATATAGCTGTCCTCCCAGGAAGTATACGGATACATAAAGGAAGATACTTCCAGACATCCGGTAGCATTGCCGATTACCGCCTGGTCTCCTTCATGAAGGGCGCGCAGCACAGCGCGGACAGCAATCGTCGCCCCGCATCCGGCGCACATTCTGTGTCCGGGGGCCAGACGTTCCGGCTTACTCATGACTTCTTTAAATTTATATTCACTCATTTTTTAAGCCTCCTGTTTTCTCAAACCAATGTACTGATATTGTTCGATATTGGTTCCGTTCTCGATCATATCCTCCAGCTGTGCAAAGACGCCCTTTGCATCTTCTATGGTAAAATCGCGGCCGCCCAGGCCGTATATGTAATTGACCGCTTCAATATAAATTTTCTTTTTATATAATCCTGCCGTCACTTCCGCCCCCAGAGGTCCTCCGTTGCCGTTATAGCTCTCACAGCGGTCCAGAATAGCTGCCGCCTTGCAGTTTTTCAGGGCTTCTGCAATCTCCTCGGCCGGAAACGGGCGGAACACGCGAAGCTTTAACACGCCGGCCTTTTTGCCCTCAGCCCGAAGCTCATCCACGGCTTCTTTCGCCGTGCCCGCAGCGGAACCGATTAACATCATGATATAATCCGCATCCTCTGTCTTATATTCCTCAAACAGGCCGTACTGCCTGCCGGAAATCCCTGCAAATTCATCGGCCACATCAAGGATAACCTGTTTTGCATTCTCCATGGCAGCCAACTGATTTTTTCTGCCCTCCATGACATAATTTGAAATGGAATAGGGACCTACGGAAACCGGTTTGCCCGGATTTAACAAATATTCCTCCGGGTGATATTCACCGACAAATTCTTTGACTATGGCATCCTCCATAAGTTCCATATTTTCTACCGCATGGCTTGTAATAAAACCATCCTGACAGATCATAACCGGCAGCCGCACATCCTTATGCTCCGCAATGCGGTATGCCTGAATGAAATTATCATAAACTTCCTGGTTATTTTCCGCATAAATCTGAATCCATCCGGTATCTCTGGCTCCCATACCGTCGGTATGGTCGCAGTTGATATTGATTGGACCGGACAGGGTACGGTTTACCAGCGTCAATACAATCGGCATACGGTTGGAAGCCGCAAGAAGCAGTTCTTCCCACATCAGGGCAAGTCCCGCGGAGGACGTAGCAGTCAGCGTCCTCGCGCCCGCCGCCTCGGAACCGATGGACGCGCTCATTGCGGAATGCTCGCTCTCCACCGGAATAAACTCTGTGTCAATCTCCCCGTTTGCAATATAAGAAGATACCATCTGGGGAATCTCCGTAGACGGAGTAATCGGGAATGCCGGCATAACGTCGGGATTCACCTGCCTGATCGCGTAGGCAACCGCTTCATTACCTGACATACGTTCTTTCACTGCCATTATTCCACACCCTCCTTCATCTCGATCGCGCCGAACGGACATACATTTGCGCAGATACCGCATCCCTTGCAGTGATCCAGGTCAAACGCCCCTCTTTTTCCTTCCTTTACCGGAATGCTGCTGTCCGGACATACCGGGGTACAAAGCAGACATTGTTTGCATTTATCCACCAGATAAACCGGCGTATTATTCCTCCATTCACCCGTCTTAAACAATTTTGAAGTACCTGCAGCAAAAATCTGCATTCCTTCGGTCAGACCTGTATGCGGAGTACGTTCGTTGATTTTTGTTATATCTGTTCTCATGTTTTCCTCCTTAAGCCTCCTCTACCGCAGCAAACGTCATTTCCAGCGCCGTCATATTCCCTTCGATCACTTCCGGTTTCTTCGCGAACTTGTGCTGATAAGACGCGCGCATTTCCTGCAAAAATGTCTCCTTCGGCATGACCCGGGTCGTGGCGACAACTGCCGCCAGCATCGGAGAATTCGGGAAATATTTGCCCAGAGCCGCCTCTGATATTTTTCTTGCATCTATTGTGACAACACGCCCTTTGTATCCGTTTAACTGCGGAAGAATTTCTTCCTTTGATTTTGCCGTATTGACAATAATCGCGCCATTCTCTTTCAATCCCGCGGTCACATCCACCGTATGTAATAAAGTTTCATCTACAACGGCCACAAAGTCCGGGTCATATATATTGGAATGCACGCGAATTACATCCGAACTGATGCGGTTATATGCAGTAATCGGCGCTCCCATACGCTCCGGGCCATATTCCGGGAATCCCTGGACATGCTTTCCGGTCTTGAACGCCACATCCGCAAGAAGAAGGGCTGCTGTCTTGGCGCCCTGACCACCGCGGCCGTGCCATCTGATTTCAATTCCATTGTTCATAATCTATCGCTCCTTGTTCACTGTTATTTTTCACTATCTCTATCCTGCGCTTCTTGCACACCTGAATATTATATTCGCTGAAAAAAATAAAGTAAAGAGAAAAAATGAATTTTTTTCATTTTATACAAGAAAAATATTCATGTTTAATTTTCAGGGTTGAATAAAAAGTGCAGTATTGTATCCAATAAATTCCCGAAAAATGTTTTTGAAATATAAAAACAAGTGGTCTCATATCACAGATAAAAACAGGCTTTGTATCCTTTTTAGATAGATACAAAGCCTGTACTCATAAGCTTCCTGTCCGGTGAAAAATAATTTCCGCACACTTTTTTTAACTGTAATCTGCCAGTTTTTCAATCTTCCTGGGGCGGATAAAATTCCGGTTTTACTTTGGGCAGTTCAAAGGTCTCTCCCCGATGATGAATCTCCAGATAGCATCCCAGAAGATTCATATGGTCTGTATAGCCGCATATTTCCTGATTGTCGATAAATGAGGTCTGTCCTTTTGTAAATCCCGCCTCTTTGATTCTGGCATCTGTTATCTCATAATCCTGCGGATGGTTAACGGAAATGTGATGCAAGCCGGGTCCATGCTCTTTTAAATATCTGGACAAAACATCATCCTCCCCTGTTGGCTGCAGAAGTTCAATCTGAACATTCAGAGAATTACACGCCGCCATGTGTACGCCATAGGTTCCGATTTCTCTGCCGTCCACAACCGCATCCTCCACAGGGATAAATTCTTTCCCATCATGGCAGTCCCCGAAATTTACCATCAGCCAAGGTCCAATTCCGTACCGGTCTGTCAGGAGTTTTACCGTCTCTCTCACATCTTCGACAACAAACGCAATCTGATCAATCTTATCAAACAACGGAGGAACTCCCTCTTTTGCCGGGCGAATCTCCGGGGCAATCGGAGGTTTTTCAAAGCCGCCCGGACGATTATGCAGCTCTATATGCACACCCAGCAGCCGCATGTGGTCCACAAACGCGCAATCCTCTTTCCCATGATCAATTTTTGACAACTGGCTCAACGGAAAACCGCCCGCCGCCATGCGTCCCAGCACGGCCTCAAAAGGAATCGTATTGTCAATCGCAATGTGCTGGCATCCAACGCCAAATTCATTCATATACTCGGAAAACAGGCTCTTTTCATCCAACGGCTGCAGCAGCTCAATCTGGAAATCCCCAATATCGCAGATGGCAATTTTTGCCGCATAATCACCTACATATTTCCCGTGCAGATATACATCTTTAACCTCCACGGAATTACTGTTAAAAGCATTATCCCCCGGCCTGTTTCCGAAATTGGCAATCAGCCACGGTCCAATTCCATATTCATCGGTAAAAACCCTGACTGTCTCATCTATATTTTCTACCATAATACTGATCTGTTCTACCTTGGTACAAATCGGTTCCATTTTTTCTTCTCCTTTCCGCCTGTATCAAATTTTCAATGTTCATCCATTCAGCCCTGACTTTTTATTTACAGGCTGCCGGATGAATTTTCCCGGTATAAAAACTAATCATTTTCTGTCATTTCTCTAACGGCAGTCCTCAAAATTATCTGGAATATCTCTATATTCTTTATATAATTGCGGCAGAATCACAGACAGATTATAATATTCCTCTATCAAATGGATATTCTGTGACTTGCAGTTGTTAATCATCAACGGTTCTGGCAGACATTTCTGTGCACGAACCGGTTCCCCGTTTTCAAATACCCAGCCATACCAGAAACGACTGCGCAGCTCCATACCGTCTTTTGTTTTCCGGGAGACATGGATAAAGGAAGTTATCTGCGCTCCGCCCGGAGGTCCAACCTGCGCGCAGATGACGGATACGTCATCCCCCAATTCTTCCAGCCGCTTCTGATCCAATCCAAACTGTGCCGGGGAGAAAAATTCAATACGTATGGGAGACGGTTCCGCCGTCGGATCAGGACGCACTCCGTTATCAATCGGGAAGAAATGATGTCCCCACATTCTTTCTCTCAAAGGTACCGACTCATCCGCAATGGCGTCAAATTCTTCCCGTGTAATCTGGCATCCCACATGATTTTTCGGTTCCCAGATTCTTCCCCGGAAATCTTCTCTCGGAAACCAGGAAAACCACCAGAGCATCATCTCAGGCGTCGCACCCGGAAACGGCATAATTCCTGCACAGGTTCCCGTTCCATCCGGGAAAATAGACCATCCCCTCTCCACTTCCAGATAACCGTCGTCAAAAATGCGGTTCCGATCCTGGATAGTCAGGGACTTATGATAATCCACCGGCTCATTTTCCCCCAGAGAATCCCAAATCTCCTGCGGCGCCTCCTGCTGGTTATAATAGTATTTTGCATAGGGACGCATAGAAAGATATTTCCCAAGAGGAGGTACAATAAACTTTTCATGTTTCATATTACTTATTTCCTTTCTTTTTCAAAATGCCCAGAGCGGCTAAAATGCTCCGGGCATTTGTGAAATATTAATCTGTTCCTTGATTTTTTAATTAAATGTCGCTTCTTTCTTCTTTGCAAAATCCTGTTTAACAAGAAGATACATAACCAGTCCAACAGCCAGAAGTACGAGAAATGCTGCGGAAACCGCGTTGTAATTACCGCCTGCTGCGGAGGCAACACCCATCGTAAATGCAGAGCCAAAACCGCCGATCAGGAAAGAAACCGGACTTAAAATACTGTAAACGCGGGTGAAATTTGCCCGTCCCCAATACTCCACGGTTACAGATGTGGCAAAGTTTGCCGCTCCGCCTACCACAACGCCGAGGCAGACAACACCTGCCACCAACGCCGGCAGCGCAGATGACATCATAAAAATACAGGACAGCATACCTACAATAATAACAATAATATTTGCTTTTCTCGGACCAATCTTGCTGTCCACCAGCCCCATAATAAAGCTCATCGGGCAGGCAATCAGCGCTGCTGCAAGAATCATATTAGCTGCAAATCCAACCTCATAGCCGGAAGCCATCAGCCTGGGAACCATCGTCATCATAGAGCCTGAAGACATCAACTGCTCGATGCCAAGCGGAATTGCAAGCAGATACATTTCTTTTGTAGTAAGCACACGCTTTGCTGTCCAGGGACTTTTCTCCGCTTCGATTTTCTCTTCCTCTGCCATTCTGCGCGCATCTTCTGTCGTCATGGTCTTATCATTATCCGGGTTGTAACCACGTTTCATCGGGTCCGTAGTTACAAACACCAGAGTGGTAACAATACCGATTACGCCGATCAGCGCAATTACAATCATACCCATCTTAATATTGGAGCGCTCCGTAACAAAATAGATAATCTTGGAACTAAATCCCGCGCCGAGAGGGATACCAATTGTTGCCCAACCCATAGCCAGACCTTTCTTTCTTGGAAACCAGTTTGCCAAAAATACCGGGTTAATGCTGTACGCCCAATTCTGAACCGCACAGGATGCAATGATAACAAGCGCAACCGCCAGTGCATAAGACGGGGAATAGGAAATCAGCGCCACACACAGACATGTTATTGCCCCAAATATTATACTGAATATTTTTGCATCTACTTTTTTAATCATCAGACGGCCTACAATCAGACCGGTCAGCACGGAAATAACCTGTCCGTAAGAATTCGCCGATATCATCACTGCCGAACTCCATCCAAATGACTGCTCCCAGTAAGTAGCAGCTATCTGCCAGCCGTTTCCTACCAGACAGTTTACAAAAAATACAAGAAATGCATAGCCAATGAGAATCCATCCTTTCGTGCCAAAATCACTGCTGCTTGCATTAAATGTCTTTGCCTTTGCCATAACAAACCTCCTCCTTTTGTATAAAATGCTTTGTATGAAATATTTTTTGTTGTGGTTCAGATTTTGCAAAATCGTTATATTTATTTTACAAATTTTGATTTTCTATTTCATTGTACTTTTTTCTGATTTATTTCATGATTTTCTACTCTTTTTCAGACTTTTTTCCAAATATTTTTTCGGACATTTTCACAGATATTTTCACACATATGTTTCAAGATATTTTTCCAAACATTTTCACACATATGTTTTCAGGCACACGCGGATGAATAATATCCTGTGTGCCTGTTTCATTCATTGTATCTTTTTCGCAGTCTGCAAAAAACTCTATTTTAACTTTTCTTTCATCTTCTTTTCCATTTCCAGCTTCTTGACGGGAGTAAACATGCCAAGTATCATAACAATCCGAAAAGAAAGATATATTGTAAAATTTTCCCAACTATTTGAGAAATCGTATTCCAGAATACTTTTGATTTTTTCAATTCTGTAAATCAATGTATTTTTGTGGACATACATGGCATCCGCCGTCTGCTTTATGTTCTGGGAATGCTCAAGAAATTCAAACAGCGTCGTCATGTAATCCGTTTCTTTTTCTTTGTCGTAACGGATAAGCCGAAGCAGCCTGGGATTTACAAAATCATTCAAATCCGCATTTTTCCTGACCAGCTCCAACATTTCAAACAGCATGTAATCCTGAAAGTAATACAACGGATGCTTCCAGTTTTTATTTACATATATTTCGCCATAATCCAGAGCTTTTTCCGCCTGGTTAAAAAAACGCCGGATGTCAACAAGATCATGAAATTCCCTGCTTATCCCGATAAGAAGATGATATTTTTCTCCGCCCTTTTTTAACATATCAATGGCAAATGTTCCAATGCCCTCCCCGTCCCTGCGGTTCATCAGAATCACAAGCCGGTTTTTATAAATGGCATACAGTTCCCCGGTAAGAATCCTCTGAAAATAGTAAAGCAAAATTCCGGCATTCCCCATATATTGTCTGTTAAAACGCACCACGACCATATACAGTGATTCTTTCAATTCATAATTTAAAATGGAAAGTTTTTTCTCAATCAGCTTCCGGTTCGGATATTGTTCCTCCAGAAGTTCTACCAGAAAACATGCTCTGGAATCTCCACAGTTATCCGAATACCAGGTTGCCTTCTGCAGTTCCTGGGCGATAAAACCGCTCAATATTTTTTGGAACCGCATACCGATTTTCAAAAGATTCCTCCTTTCTTCTATAATTACGAGCGTTGCTATATAAAAACCATTGATACAGATTTTGTGCACACTCATATTATTCTTTAATTCCCCGGAGTAATAAAACGCCATCATTTCCTCATTGTCTATCTTATTTTCCAGTTCAGCCCTCTCTAACACCTTTCTGGCTTCCCGAATCAGAAGGTCTTTGTAGCTCTGTTGATTCCTCCTGCTCTCCGCCGCCTTCCCGCTCTGTCCCGTCCCGCGATTGGAAACTGCCTTACAGTACAGACTGCTGTCAAACAAAATAAGCGGGGAATCCATAATTTCTGAAGCACAACTTAAAAATTCCTGAATTCCTTTATCACGGACAATGTTTTTACTCAACTCATATATTCTCTCCAATTCCTCCGTCTCAGGCAGGAAATGCCTCTGCACTTTTGCCAGGAATTCCCGCGACTGCAGACTATCCTCAACAAAAATGACATTTCCCATCCACGACAGCTCCAGGGCAGGCGTACCAAAATATAAAACGTTTATTTTTTCCTGCAATTGTTCCCTTGCCGGAATCCATGTATCCTCCCCTGCTACATATAAAACATTTCCCTGAAGCGTTCCATCCAGCGGCGACAAAAACCTCAGATCAGAAATCTCCGCAGATGAGTCCGCAATACGAACCTCTTTTAAATATTTCTCGTCCATCAAATCCAGCAACGCCTTTAATGTCATATCCTTTATCCCCCTGTGCTGTATGCAAATGAATCTTATTTTATTCTCACCATTATGCAGGAAAAGGACTCCGATGTAAAGGAGTCCTTTCGCAGATTAAATATTCTATGAGAAGAAATAATTCCAAAACCCGCAGCCATTGTCACGCCTCTTTTTCATGTCCGATCAAACATTCCACTGCTTCTTTCAGTGTTTCCTTCTCTCCCACATTACCTGGGAAAATCACATAAGGAATTCCTGGAAATTTGCTCTCTGTGCCCGTCTGCCACACCGGAATCCCCGGTTTGATCTGACCCATGACGTTCGCACGTTTTACCCGCAATGCCTTTGTTCCCACATCGTTCGAGGTAATCCCTCCCTTTGCCACGACAAAAGCCGGTTCAGTCTGAAGTCTGCCCACCAACGACTGTACAGCATCCGATATACGGACAGAACGGAGCAATATATTTTCTTTACTGTCATCATCCATAACAAGCTGCCTGCGCCTTGTGTAAACAACAACGGTTTTTCCCGCCGCTATCAGCTCCTGTTCTTCTTTCAGCACCCGCTCCACCTCGGCATCCATCGCAGCTTCATCCAAAACCAGGTCTGAATTTAATTCCAGACACTCCACACCCGGCAGCGTTTTGAGAGCTTCCAGCTGTGCAGTCGTCTTTTGCGTATAAGAGCCGACTACGACAATTCCGCCGTTGCCCGTATTCTTCCGCACCATTTTTTCTCTGTCCAGGAGCGGCTGGTCCGAAATACCGCCAATAACCTTCACAAATGCTGCCGCCGTGCGGAACAAAAAGGTCTTTCCCTGCTCCATTGCCTGATACAGAGCAATGGCAAATACTTTCAAATCCGCATAGCCAATCGCATTTACCACTACTTTATTAAAATTCTCCACAGCCATAAGCTTTTTCGTAATTCCGTCAATATCCATGTCATGAATCATTTCCAGGGAAATCGTGATCACATCCTTTGCAGGATACCTGCCTCCCGTCTTTTCCTCCACATAGGCTTTCATATCGGAGGAAGTATATCCAAAGGTTTTATCTCTTGCGAATTCTGTCTCGGCAGCCGGAATCAATTCGTCTCCATACCGGACATAATGTACGTCATCAATAGTAAATCTTCCTCCCTCCGGGAAAAACGGACACAATATTTCCCCATCCACCGTTTTTCCTGTTTCCGCCTCCATCTCCGCCTTTAACAGCTCCGTCTCAAGCGGATAATGTCCGCGCAATGTGGAATCACTTCGGCTGATAAATTGATAATCCTTTCCGCTTACCGCCGCTGCCCCGGCCGTTGCCTGAGCGATTTCTCTGTGGGCCTTTTTTGTCTGCTCCTGTGTAAATCCCCGGGAATTTGTCAGCACATAGAACAAATTATTCTGTTCTTCAAATCCGGCTCTGAGACTATCCTCCTCCCAATCTGTGTACACAGATACATCGTGTACGGTCTGTACACCGGTCGGGTCATCATCCAGAACTACCCATTTTTTGTCCCATGCGGCAATTTTTTCAGCTAAAAGCCGGTTCGCCTTTTCTTCATCTATTTTTTTGTATTTGTCAAATATATCTACTTTTAATTTCATTATCGCTCATTCTTTCTCTCTGCTTTTAATATCATGTCACTTACTCATTCTCTCTGCTTCTGATTTCGTTATCAATCATTCTTTTTCTCTACTTTTACGTCGGCAAGTGCTTCAAAATACTGTACGATTCCGCCGTGGTCATCATTCATATGCCCATGTATTTTCATTGCCTGCAAAATTTCAAACAACTGAGCAGAATATGGAATCGGAACATCAAGGGCATGCGCTGTATTGACCACATTTTTAATATCTTTATGATTAATGGAAATTTTTCCGCCCGGTTCAAATTTCCGTTCCACTATTAACGGAATCTTTGCATCCAGCACGGCGCTTCCAGCCAGCCCTCCCCGGATTGCCTCATATACCTTGACCGGGTCCGCTCCCGCCTTTACAGCAAGTACAAACGCCTCTGACACAACGGCAATCGTATTATTTACGATAATTTGATTTGCCAGTTTTGTCACACTTCCAGAGCCGCTCCCGCCCACCAGAACGGATGACGAACCCATGATTTCAAAATATTTGCACATAATCTGATATGCCGGCTCATCACCGCCCGCCATAAAAGCGAGTGTCCCTGCAATTGCTCCCGGTTCACCTCCTGATACCGGCGCGTCGACAAAGGCAACGCCAATTTCTTTTAACCTGTCATAACATTCCCTGGATTCTACCGGTGTTACGGAGCTCATATCGCAAATTACACTTCCCGGCTTCACAGTTTTTGCAACACCGTTTTCTCCAAACAGGACATCCTTTACAATATCTCCATTTGGAAGAATCAGCATAATCACAGAACAATTCCCACCGATTTCATTATAGCTCCCTTCCCTGGCGCCCAGTGCCGTCAACGCCGCCACTGCATCCTTGTTCAGATCAGATACTATCAGCTCCACTCCTGCTCCACACAGGTTTTTTGCCATTGGTTTTCCCATGATACCCAGACCTATAAATCCAACCTTGTCCATTTTATATTCCCCCTTCAATTTTGTATTCAGGAATATCTCCTGTCTGATGTATCCATTTTACAAAATTCTGTTTTTGATTGATTCGTACAAAAATACGATATTTCGCAATATATGCCTGTATTTTTTATACAAAAATCCAAAATCCTGTTTTGTTCCCTTCCACAGCCTTTACGAATGAGCCCTGAAAAGAATCTGACAGGCATACCATTTTCATGAGCTCCTCCCTGTAAAGGCGGGGGCATATTTTGCAGCCAGAAGAATTGCCTCCGCCATACTCACTTCACTGGCAATTCCTTTTCCCGCAATATCAAACGCTGTCCCGTGATCCACTGAGGTGCGAAGAACCGGCATACCGTTTGTGACAGAAATAGTACGGTCAAAATCAAGCGTCTTGGCCGCAATGTGACCCTGGTCATGGTACAGAGACAGCACACTGCTGTATCTCCCCTGTGCCGCCTGATGAAACACAGAATCCGCACCGATAGGCCCTGTCACCGGATGCGCTTTCACCGCCGGTATGATCTCCCTCACTTCCTCCCAGCCAAACAGTCCATGCTCTCCACAGTGCGGATTCAATCCCGCAACCGCCATTGTTCCGCCCTTCACTCCAAGCTTTTCCAATGCCTGTAAGCACCGTTTCACATAATCTATAATCCTGTCTTTTTTAATCAGCTCCAACATTTCCCTCAATGACACATGCCTCGTCAGGAAAAAAATACGCATTCCGTCTGTCTCAAACATCGTGAGCGGATCCGGCGTACCGGTAAGGGCTCCAAAAATCTCCGTATGGCCGATAAACGGAATTTCTGCTTCATGCAGGGATTCCTTATTGATGGGCGTCGTTGCAACAGCATCCGCTTGTCCATCAAGCACAAGACCAATACTCTTTTGAATATAATCATAGGCTGCTTTCCCGCACATAGCCTGCACTTTTCCAAAGTCAAATTTGTCCATATCAATATTGTCCATATCGATCAGATTCAAAATTCCATCTTCATATCTGCCCTCCGATGCTGTTTGTATCCGATGTATCTGAAGTCCCGCCCCGGTAATGCGGATGGCCTGTTCTAATACTTTCCCATCTCCAACCAAAATACAGTCCGCTTTTTGAAATACTTCTCTTCCAGACAAAGCTTTTACTGCGATTTCAGGACCTATTCCTGCGGCATCTCCCATCGGAATGACCACCCTTATTTTCCTCTGTTCCATATACCCCTCTCCTCTCTTTGGAATGAACACTTTTTCTCTCTCTGCTTTCTGTTTCTCTGTTTTCTGTTTCTCTGTTTTCTGTTTCTCTATATTTTTATTATATTGAAATGTGCTTTTGCCTACATCATACTTTTTAACGAATCGCCTGACTATATCTCATATTTTTTCGTATATTTGTCCAAATCAAAAATTATATGCCCAAAAAAGTATGAGCCCAAAAGAATTAAGGCGGCGACAGAAATTAATCCGTCGCCGCCTTAATTCTTTTCAGCCGTGATAAACAACTTATTTATATATGCTGTTGTTGATACCCCTTACTATTCCATCAAAAATTCCAGTGCCTGAACAATCCTGATTCCATCCTGTGTCTGTGTCAAAGTACAATCCAAGGCAACAACCAGCTTCTCATAATTATCACGAATCTTCCGCAGAGGCGCGAGCTCACGCTCTCTGGTTTCCGGTGCGTTCATCGTCTCCGTGACCTGGATATATTTCT